>URCU01000001.1:0-50922 GCA_900546425.1 uncultured Collinsella sp.
GATTACTACGCGTCTCGTGGGCTCGGAGATGTGTATAAGAGACAGATATATGGTCTACAACGTTGCCGCCGCCTTCTTTGCGGCGCGCGAGCTGGGCGTGGACGCAGCTCACCTGCAGCCCACGCTCGACGTCTACGTGCCAGCAGGTGGTCGCATGGGCCGTTGGAATATCGCCGGCCGAACCGTCGAGGCCAACCTGGCCAAGAATCCCGTAGGCTTCGATCGCCAGATCCAGTCCATCAAGACGGCAGGTGGCAGGCTCTGCGCCTTTTTCCTGAACGACAACGATGCCGATGGCCACGATGTCTCGTGGATCTACGACGTCGACTTTGAGCGCATCGCCGATACAACGGGGCTTGTCGCCTTTGCCGGCGGCACGCGTGCACATGATATGCAGGTACGCCTCAAGTACGCCGGCATTGACGCCGTCATCATCTCGAATATCGAGCAGGCGATCGGCGCCGTTGGAGATGAAGCCGCCGGCGACACTTTCTATGCCGTCGCCAACTACACGGCCTTTCCGCCGCTGGTCAAAAAGCTCGACGGGCTTAAGGATACCGATGCGAGCTCGGTTGCCTCCTGCGCCGTAACACGCGCCGATGGGAGCGCTGTCCCCGTCGGCGTCGCGCCGGTCGAGCTTTCTCGCCCCCTGCGCATCGTCTATCTGTACCCCGATGCCCTCAACCTCTATGGCGACGGCGGCAACGTCATCGCCCTCGAGCGCCGCTGCGCCTGGCGTGGCATTCCCGTGCGCGTGGACGAGGTCCGTATGGGCGAGTCGCTCGATCTCACCGACGCCGATATCGTCATGATGGGCGGCGGCTCCGATCGCGACCAGCTGGCCGTGGCGCACGAGCTGCTCGCTCAAAAAGACAAGGTCGCGGCCTATGTTGAAGATGGTGGCTCATTGCTTGCCATCTGTGGTAGCTACCAGCTGCTCGGCCGTTCATACTACATGGGTGAAGATCGCATTGAAGGCTTGGGCATCATCGCCGCCGAAACCGTGCGCGGTTCTGACCGCCTGATCGGCAACGTCGCCGTCAAGACCGACCTGGCGCCCGAGCCCTTTGTGGGATTCGAGAACCACGGCGGCCGCACTCTGCTCGACGCAGATGCCACGCCGCTTGGAACGTCCGTCGTCACGGGCACCGGCAACAACGGAGACGACGGCTTCGAGGGTCTGATCTACAAGGGCGTCATCGGCACGTACCTGCATGGCCCGGCGCTGCCCAAGAACCCCGAGCTCGCCGACTGGCTCATCGCGCACGCCCTCGAGCGCCGCGGCGATGCACAGGCCACAGCCCTGCTGCCGCTCAAGTCCCTCGACGACACCTACGAGCACGCCGCCCACGACGCCGCCATGAAGCTCCTCCCCTAATGCCCCGCCACCACAAAGGGGACAGGCACCTTTGTGGTGGTTTTGATCTGCCACGTTTGTTTGTCTCGATCTGTAACATCTAGGCCGTTGAAAGTCGTCTTACTGTTACAGATTGAGATATTCGTCCCGACGCCCGGCGTCTGTCTCGATCTGTAACAGATAGAGCCGATTTGCCCGCCCAGATGTTACAGATTGAGATATTTGGAAAGCGGAATAGAAGCCTACTCCTTTGTGGTGGTTTTCCAGTTTACCAACGATATACGCGCCGGCAAAAAAGTCTGCTATACTCTTTCCCGCTGTCCCCATCGTCTAGCGGCCAAGGACGCCACCCTTTCAAGGTGGATATCGCGGGTTCGAATCCCGCTGGGGGCACCATTTGCATTTTGTACGAACCCGTTGGACGTCAAGTCTGGCGGGTTCGTTGCTTTCCACGTCGTAGTTCAGCGTCACTATGCACTCTTCGTCGCTCACGCTCACCTGGTAGACGAACGCCCTCAGCAGCGTCGCGTCGTCCAGGGCGGAGCCGCATTGCAGGAAGTCGGCCAGCCGCTCGGGGTCTATCTGATCGTCCCTGATCGCCTCAAGGTCGAGCTTGGCGCGGTCGCGCTGGTGCTCAAGCTCCGCTATGCGTTCCTTCGCGCCCGGAGCGATTATGCCCTGTTCGATGGCGTTCAGGATATTCTTCAGGCCGCGCTCGGCAGCCGAGAGCGATTGGGCGGCCTGCTTGCGCCTCGCCGCCACCTCCGCGCCGTCCGAGCTTTCCGCTACCATGCGGGCTATCCGCAAGGCCTCCTCGCGGTCTTGCAGAAGAGCCCGCAGCGCCTTGACGATCTCGCCCTCAAGCTCCTCGCGCCTGACGGGCTTAACGCATCCGTCGTGGCAGCGGTAGTACTCGTACTTGCGGTTGCCGCGCCCGCGCCCGCTCACGCCTTGCAGGTTGCGCCCGCAGCCCGCGCAGATCGCCTTGCCGGAAAGGGCGAAGTCGCCCCAGCTCTCCGCGCTGCGCCCCTTGGCCGCGCGTATGCCCTGTGCCTCCATGAACGTCACCTCGTCGATGATCGCGGGCATGCCGCCCTCTTTGACAACGCCGCCCCACTCGTAGCGCCCCGTGTACTTCCGGTTCTTCACCATCCGCTCGACCATCGAGTAGCCGCACGGGTTTCCCTGCGAGGTCTTGACCCCGCGTGCCGCGAAGTCGCGAGCTATCGAGTTGGTGGTCTCCTTTGCTATGCGCCGCTTGAACGCCTCGCGCACGAAAGCGGCCTCGTCCTCGTTGATCACGTACTCGTCGGCCTCGTTGCTGGCGTAGCCGAACACGCGCACGCCGTTGGTCTTGCATTTGAGCGCGTTGCCCTCCATGCCGCGCCTCGTGCGGATCGCGGTCTTCTTCGACTCGCACGCCGCAAGGCCCTCAAGCAGCTTCTCGTAAATGATGCCCTCGGGCGAATCTGGTATCTGTTCAAGCGCCGAGACGAGCTTCACGCCGTGCTGGGCAAGCTCGCGCTTATATATGGGCGCGTCGTACTCCCCACGGCTGAAGCGATCCATCATGTACACAAGCACTATGTCGCTCTCACCCGCGTTGGCTACCATGCGCTGGAACTCGGGGCGGTCGTCGGTGCGCCCGCTTATGGCATAGTCGCAGTATTCCGCCACGATGGCGTACTTCTCGCGCTGGCACCACTGGCGGCAGATGCGCAGCTGGTCGTCGATGGAGGCCTCGCGCTGCTTGTTGCACGAAAAGCGGGCGTATATCACCGCAGTTCTAGCTGTTGGCATTGAACGGAACCTCCTCACCACTTCTCTCGCACTCGTCAAGCCAAGAGAACACAGCTTCTGGATCTGGAATCATGGCAACAATCTCAGGTATCCCCTGCGCGTACCATCCAACGTTTTTGCACCTAATCTTGACCCGGTATCCCATACGGATCATTTTTCGAATGCTTTTGCTCATTGGGCTAAAAGAGCCAAATGGCTTGCCCCTATACATAAGCGCGTTGTTTCCGTGTTCGGCAGTATTCCATTCTGTTCCCGTCAACTCGCTTACAAGGGTGACAGGCTTCCTAGCGACCTCAGCATCGAATGTCTGCCCGACCCTTATTCCCTTCAATGGCCCGCCGTAGTAGGTGTAGACATCGCGCTCGTGTGAGCCGGATAGAACGATCTCCTTTGTTGGGAACATCTCGGAAACCTTCTCGTGCGCAGTGTTTGAAACTTGATTTATAGCGACCTTCGCAGCGGCTTTAGCCATATCACCAAGAAGTCCCATGCCTATTCCTCCTCGTATGTCATCCGAGCCATCTCTTCAAGGGACACGCCAAGAGCGTCCGCTATCGCCTTAGCTTTACCAAGTGTTGGCTCTTTTGCCCTTCCGCTCAAAAGGGCAGAAACGGTCGATCTAGGGGAACCAATAGCGCGAGCAAGCTCAGCTGGAGTCATTCCCTGTTCCTCTAAGTAATGTGCGAGAACAAACCGGTACTCCATGGCCTCCCCTTACAGTCCAAATATTTACACGTACAAAGTATTGCACGGTGTAAAACTTTGTACAATACTGTAGGAGTACAAAGTTTTGTACGGGAGAAAGGAGAAGCATGAATCTGTCGGAGAAGGTCAACGAGTACGCCGAAACGAATGGTGTTACACGTGACGCGCTGGCAGACAGTCTCGGTATGAGCCGATCTTCGTTCTTTAACAAAGTTCGAGGCTCGTACGAGTTCAGCCTGTCTGAAGCCTACGCGCTATCTCGCATCCTCGGCGTTTCGTTGGACGAGCTGCATGAGCTAGCGGTGGCCTAATGAGCGACGAGAAGCAACAGGAGCAGCGTCAGAAGACGGCCCGCGAAGTTGCCTTTGACGGCATGTGCTCGACGATCCGCCAAGCATATCGCGAGTGGGAACGCCAGCAGAAGGAAGAAGCGAAGGCGTGAAGCAGTGGTCTACACGTGAACTCAGATACCTCGAAGAGCACGCCGGAGACGGCTCCAAGCAGGTAGCCAAGGACCTCGGGCGCTCCATCGACTCAGTGAAGCATATGGCGCGGAAGTGCGGACTCTCACTCCGCAAGCGCAGGCAGTGCCCCCGCTGCGGCCAATGGACGTTCCGACCGCTCAACAGGGTCAACGGCTGGTGCATCGAGTGCACGAAGGAGCTTCACATGGCAGACCTCGCCGAGCAGGCCAACGCGATGAAGGAGGAGGCGATCAGGGAGAAGAGGAATGGCAGGCAGCGCCAGCGCTACTACAGCCAGAAGAGCAGGGCGAAAAAAGCGGCAAAAAAGAGGCCCTAAAAAGCGCCCTAGCAATGACCTGCGAAAACACCGAAAGGAGAACGGAAATGCAGACAAAAAAGAAAGCGAGCGCCCCCAGCTTCCACACATCGGGCACCCGCTACGTAGCCGCCTCGAAAGAGGCTGCGACCATCATACCATTCGAGGGCAAGCGCCCGACGGCGCAGGAGCAGCTTGAGCGCTCCCAGTTCAGGGCGGGCGTCATGGTCGGCTTCCTCGCGGCCCTCATGATCTTCCTCGCCGTGCTCTGGCTCTGGGTCATCCCCACTATGGACCAGGCCGTGGCCGACGCCCAGCGCGCCGTGGGAACCATGGCGGTGCTCAATGCGTAACGACGAGAGATACCGCCCCAAGCCGCAGAGCAACCAGCTTGAGATCTTCGGCCTGGGCATGGCGGGCGAGCAGGACGTTGCCGAGGCCAAGAAGTGGATCGAGGCCAACCCCGATGCGTGGCGGTTCATGCTTTCCAACGCCCGCCGCCTCAAGGAGAAGGGCTACGTGTCGATCAACTACCTGGTGAACATGGTGCGCAACGAGCTGCACGTTGGCTGCAAGAACGGCATAGCCCCCGCCCTTGCCCGAATCATGGAGGCGCGATACCCGGAGCTGCGCGGAGCCTTCAACAAGCACCGCAGCCAGAGCGATGGGTTCAGCGAATGAGCTGGCGGCGAACCCTTGCGGCCACGGCGCACATCACCATGCACCCCGCCCAGCTTGTCGGAAAGCAGCGCCCCATGACCGACTACCGCAACCACCGCACCTACACGCCGACCAAGACGCTCAAGGCCGAGAAGGCCATCAAGGACGCGTTCCGCGCGGCATACGGCGAGACATTCGCTGACCACGACGGCCCGGTTGTGATGCGGATCTCGACCACCAGGCCGCTCGCGAAGAGCAACCCCAAGTACTGGGAGGGCCGCGCCGACCTCGGCAAGCCCGACTGGGACAACCTGGGCAAGCTCGCCTGCGACGCGCTCAACGGGATCGCCTTCAAGGACGATTCGCAGGTCGATACGGGAGCCGTCACCAAGCGGCCAAGAAGCCCATACGGCACACAGCCGCGCATAGACATCTACATCGAGTACTTCGTCGAGGAGTACGTGAAGGAGAAGAAATGAACGCCAAATACTTCGAAGAGAACGGCTTTGAGGACTTCCACAGGACCAAGTTCCACAAAGCAGTGCTCGACCACGCCGCCTGCATCGCGAACAACCTCATGTTCGACGCCACGCATCCTGACAACAACGACGGCGAGACGGCGGCAAACGCCTACCACGCGATGATCGCGCTTTGCGAGGCCGGGCTTTCCAGGATCGACGAGAAGTGCGTCGCCAAGAGCCGCGAGTTCATCGCCGACAAGATCAGGCCCGTCAGCGAGGAAGAGCGCGAGTTCGGTCGCGCGTTCCTTGCCGCCGTTCTCGGCATCAAATAGGAGGTAACGACATGATCAACGAAGCCACCATCCAGGCGCAGTTCAAGCAGGCAACCGTGAAGGACAGCGTTGCGACCCTGCAATTCGAGACCATGACCGACAACGCCGACGCCTTCCGCATCAGCAAGCAGAGCGGCAAGACGGTTTTGCTCACCGTGGCCGAGCAGCAGCAGGCCATGGACTTCGACGACGAGACGGGCGAGATCTATGGCTAAGGAAACCGAACCGCAGCAGGTCGAGGCAGAGGTCATCGAGGCCGAGGCCACCACGCTTGAGGTCACCTGCACCGAGGCCACTATCGCTTCGAACATGGACGCGTTGGAGGCCCACGTGAAGAAGGTCGTGGCCGACTACGAGGGCGCCACCTACGACCTCACGAGCGCCCAGGCCATCAAGGAGGCCAAGCACGACCGCAGCTACCTCAACGGCATCAAGAAGGAGATCGACGAACGCCGCAAGGCCGTGAAGCGCGAGTACAACAAGCCGCTCGACGCATTCGAGAGGCGCTGCAAGCAGATCACGGCCATCATCGACGAATCAACCGACGCCATCAAGGCGCAGCTTGACGAGGCCGAGCAGACGCGCAAGGACGCGCTCTACTCGCGCCTACAGCAGCACTACGAGGAGTTCGCGGGGCTGCTCGCGCCGGTCGTCCCCTACGAGCGCCTGCATGAGCCGCAGTGGCTCGACAAGACCTTCGGCGAGATCAAGGCGCAGCAGGCGCTTGAGGCCAAGGTGTCCGACGTGGCCAGAGACTGGGAAACGCTCAAGGCCCAGCAGGAGGCGATGCCGCACTACGCCGACGCGGAGCGCGAGTTCTTCCGCACGCTCGACCTCGGAGCCGCCTTGAACGCGGCGCGTCTGGCCGACGAGGAAGACCAGCGAATCGCCGAGCTGAAGGCGGCCATGGCACCCGAGCCTGAGCCGGAGCCTGAACCTGAACCAGAGCCTGAGCCAGAGCCGATCGCAGCGCCCGAGCCTGAGCCGATGCCCGTGCCAGCGCCAATGCCCGCACCAATGCCGGCACCCATGCCAGCACCGGTCGCGGAGCCTTTGGAGGCGTGGACGGTCGAGGTGCCGAGCACCACGCGATCGCAGATGCAGGCGCTCGCATCCCTGCTCAAGGCGCAGGGAATCACCGGAAGCATCCGCCGGGGCACGCCAGCCCAGGTGGCAGCGAGGATGGAGTAGACGATGGCAGAAGACAAGCACATGACGCTGGCCGAGGCCGTGGCCCAGGTGCAGCGATCCGTGGTGGTGCCCAAGGCACGCTACAACGCCCACGGCAACTTCTACTACCGCAGCATGGAGGACATCGTTGCGGCGCTCAAGGAGCCGTGCAAGGCGGCGGGAATCGCCTTCACGCTCAACGACTCGATCGAGCAGATCGGCGAGCGCTACTACGTCAAGGCCACGTGCCGCCTGTTCTTCGAGGACGGCCACGGCGAGCCTTTGGAGATTGATGCGTACGCCCGCGAGCCTTTGAGCCAGAAGGGCATGAACGAGGCGCAGGTGACGGGCAGCGCATCGAGCTATGCCCGCAAGTACGCGCTCTGCGGAGCTTTCGACATCGACGGCACGAGTGACCCCGACACCCTCATGGGTGACGGCAAGCCCGCCGAGAAGGAGCCGCCCGAGTTCGGCCAGTTCATCGCCAAGTGCAAGAGCTGCGGCACCTCCTACCAGTTCGAGAGCCGCCAGCAGTACGAGCAGTTCAAGGCGAACCCCGGGTGCTGCCCGTCTCCCGCATGGCAGGTCGTGTAGGCCATGCAAGACCTCTACGCCGAGCGCATGCAGCTCTTCGACAGGCTCATGGACGAGCTTCAGGCGCTGCGCAACAGCGGAAGCCAGTACGCCGAGAACGAGGCCGAGTACCGCAAGGCGCTGCGCATCGCGATCCTTGAGGAGCGATCCAAGGGAACGCCAGTGACGGTGATAAGCGACCTCTGCCGAGGACGTGAGGACATAGCCGAGCTGAAGCAGCGCAGGGACTGCTCCGAAGCGCTCTACAAGGCGAGCCAAGAGGCGATAAACGTGTACAAGCTCAAGATCCGAACCGTCGACGAGGACATAAAGCGCACCTGGTCGAACGGGACGGGCGAAGGGAGTTACTAAATGTCGATCAACCGAGTGAACATCAGCGGAAACTTGACCCGCGACCCCGAGCTGCGGGCTACCCAGGGCGGCATGCAGGTTCTGGGCTTCGGCGTGGCGGTCAACGACCGCCGCCGCAACCAGCAAACCGGCGAGTGGGAGGACTACCCGAACTTCGTGGACTGCACGATGTTCGGCAACCGCGCCGAGAGCATGGGCCGCATCCTGCACAAGGGCATGAAGGTGGCCATCGAGGGCAAGCTGCGCTATTCGAGCTGGGACAAGGACGGCCAGCGCCGATCCAAGCTTGAGGTGATCGTGGACGAGATCGAGTTCATGAGCCAGAAGCAGGGCCAGCAAGCGCCGCAGGGATACCAGCAGCAGTACGCGCCGCAGCCCGCCCCGCAGGCGGCGCCGCAGCAGTGGAACGCGCAGCAGGCCTACCAGCAGGCCCCGGCGGCACCGCAGGGCTACCAGCAGGCGCCCGCCCAGTACGCGCCGCAGCCCGCCCCGCAGGCGGCGCCGCAGCAAGCGCCCATGCCGCCCGCCCAGGAAAGCCTGTACGACGGCGACATCCCGTTTTAGGGGCGATGGCGGCATGCAGATACTGGACTCGCTCATAGACGGGCCGCTTAGGCTGCGCAACCGCAGGGAGGGCGACGAGCTTATCGGTATGATCGTCCGGTACCTGCGAACTGGCGAGCAGCCCGAGCCTCGGACGGACGCCCAAGAGGCCGTGCTGTTCGCCGTGCAGCCAGTCATGGAGACCTCGCGCAAGCGCATCGTGGCGGGAGGATCTGGCGGCAAAGCGGCAAGCAAACCCGAGAGCAAACGGGCAAGCGAAACGGGAAGCAAACCGCCAAGCAAAAGCGGAAGCAAAACGCAGAGCAAAGCGGCAAGCAACGATGCAAGCAAACCCGAGAGCAAACGGGCAAGCGAAGAGGAAGAGGAAGAGGAGTTAGGAAAAGGGATTAAGGAGAGAGGGAAAGCGGCGCGTTTCCGCGCCCCCTCTCCCGCCGAGGTCGCCGAATACGCCCAGCAGTTCGCTGCGGACAAGGGCCTCGACCTCACCGCTCTCGACTTCGACCCCGAGCGCTTCGTCGACTTCTACGCCCAGAAGGGCTGGATGGTCGGGCGATCGCACATGAAGGACTGGAAGGCCACGGTGCGCAACTGGCTGCGCACCTCGAAGCCCAAAAACGGCAGCGCGAAGGAGGTGCCAGACGATGGATTTTCGGCCTACGACTGAGTGCCCGCACTGCGGCGCGACCCTCAAGGCCCGCACCACGCGGCTCGCTGGGCGGACGCTGTTCTGCGGCTACGAGCAGTGCGGCTGCGCGGGCGCCGAGGCCGAGCGCGAGAAGGAGCGCCAGGCCGAGGCCGAGGCGGCTCGCAAGGCTGCGCTCGACAGAGCCATGCACGACTGGAAGCGGGCGGGCGTGCCCGATCGCTACGTGAGCCTCGACCACCCGTTGGCTGCGGAGTTCGCCGAGTGCATGAAGCACGGCCAGTGGGTGTACCTCTGGGGAGACGTCGGAACTCACAAGACCACCTGCGCCGCAGCCGTGGCGAAGCGCCTGGCCGGCGGCAAGCGGTCGGTGCTCATGGCACCGATGTACCGCATCCTCGACGAGATCCAGCGCAGCTTCCACGACGGCGGCGACCCGCTCAAGCGCTACGCCGAGGTGCGCTACCTGATCGTGGACGACCTAGGCAAGCGCAGGCCGACCGGCTTCGTGCTCGACAGCCTGTTCAGCCTGATCGACCAGCGCTACTCGGCGATGCTTCCCACGCTGGTGACCACGCAGTACAAGCCGAGCGACCTCGTGCGCAGGCTCGCCGAGCAGGGAGACCCCGACACCGCGAAGGCAATAGTGTCGCGGCTGAGGGGCGGCGCCAGGGTCGAGCACTTCGATGGCCCGGACGGGAGGCTGCAATGATCCTCGATGCGGGGGTGCTTCGCGGCTACCCCAAGGAGCGAGCCGAGCTTTACGGCAAGCCTCACCTGGGGGCGCACTACACCCACGGAAAGGCCTACGAGGCGCTTTCGCCCCGGTGCTGCGTCTGCGGCAGGCGCGCCGGAAGCGTGCACCACGTGGCGCACCGGTCTTGGGGCGAGACGTTCCGCCTGGTCACGCCGTGCGGCGCCTGGGACTTGCGAAGCCCGCTGTTCTGCCTCTGCGGCAGCGGGACGACCGGGTGCCACGACAAGTTCCACGGCGGGGCGCGGCTCAAGGCCGAGTGGCGCTGGCGGCATCCGGTCTACGAGGAGGCCTGGTGGACTGGCCAGCTGTTGCAGGTCTACGAGCCGCACGACCCCGGGCTTTACGAATACGGATATTGGCTGATCACAGACCGTGACGGCAACGAGATGATACGAGAAGGGATATGACCCATGGAGATCAAGACATGCGAGCAGTACGTGCTCGATCAGCTGGAGCAGGCGCGGGCGGAGCGCGATTGGCTGCGCGGCGAGCTTGAGCAGGCGCAGGACGAGGCAGAGGAGCTGCGCGGCAAGCTCATGGAGCGCGGCGAGCGCGATGCCTCGAAGGTCGAGCAGGCCATCCGCAAGGAGGGCCGCCGTAAGCTCTACCGCGACGGCACCGGCTACAGCACGAGCGTGGACGACGGCGGCAAGCTTATTCCGTTCTCTGACTGGTGCATCGAGCACGTCGGCTACTCAAGCCTGCGCTGCGGCATGACCAAGAGCGAGTTCATCGCCCAGTTCGAGCCTGAGTTCCGAGAGGAGTACGACGAGCTGATCAACGAGTGGAAGGCGGGCCAGGAATGATACGCATTTACGAACGCTCGCTTTGCCAGAGCTACGCGAGCGCCTACCGCCAGGGCATCCTGCTCGCCAAGACCGACGACGAGGCCGAGGCGCTTTCGATCGTCGAGTCGCTGACCGACGACAGCTACCGGTGCTTCGCGCTGCTGGAAGACGGGACCGTGCTCGACCTTCGGGGCCGGTTCCCCGGGTGTGTGGAGGTGGCCGAATGAGCGATATACGCGTGCCGCCAATCGACGAGGTGGCCAGCACGGTGAACGACGAAGAGCGCAGGGAGATTGCGCAAGAGCTTCGCCACTATGCGGTCTACGGCGAAGGCGCGACTTTGTCCGAGTGGTGGGCGAGGCTGCAATCCATCGCCACGGGCGAGGACGATTTTCCCAATCCGCGCAGTCTGTTCATGCGCCTGGCTGGCTTGATAGACGGCTCGGCATGCGCCGACGAGCAGAGCGAGGAGGTAGAAGATGATGACGAGTGAAAAGAAGCGCCCCGAAACAATCGAAGAGCTCGTTGACGAATGCCGGGCTCTTTCGAGCCGAATCGACCTCTATGACATGGAAGGCGATGACGGCTTCTTCGCCGACAGACTCTCCTTCGACCCCTCCGAGCCGCCGAGCGGCGAATACGTGTACGGCTGCGCGATGGTGCCAGCCCAATGGGTGCTGCATGTCTTGAGCGGAAAGAAGGCGGAGCGATGAGCAAGCGAAGAGGAACGAGGCGCGAGTGCGAGCGTCTTCAGGGTTTTCCGGACGATTGGACCAAGATTCCGTATCGCGGCAAGCCGGCGGACGAGTGCCCCGACGGCCCGCGCTACAAGGCGATCGGCAACAGCATGGCCGTGCCCGTGATGAGGTTCATCGGCGAGAGGATCGCCATGGCCGAGGCGGGCGAGATTTCATGAGCTGCGATTACTGCATGAGCGATAAGAGCATGATGTGCGACAGCTGCTCCGAGAGGCTGGCGAGGGAGGTTTTCTGATGTGTGGATATGAGCCGTCAAGCGGCTGGAACCTGCCGCCAGGGTGCTTCTACGGCGATCCGGACGCGCCGTGGAACCGGGTGGACGAACCGGCTTGCGGAGATTGCGCCCACTGCATAGAGGGATGCTGCGACTACGGCATCTGCGAGCTTGAGTTCGAGGAGGCTTTCAGCGCCCAGGAGGCGAAGGAGCCGATGGCGGCATGGGAGGCTGCGAAGTGGGCGCGAGACTGGATCGTCGAACACTACAAGGACATGCAGGAGGACTGGTGCAAACGGTTCGATGGATAGCGGCATCATGCGTCGCGCTGCTTGTCGCGGTTGTGGCCCTTGAGCTTTATGTGATCCGCATGCTGGCGGCGGGGCTGGTGGTTCTGGCCCTGCTCGCCTGCGGGTAGGAGGTGGCAGATTGACAAACTGGGAACGCTACTTCGGTTCGCCCGAGGCCGCCATGCGCATGGGTGTGCGCATGATGGCGTGGCCGCTGCTCATAGTCGTGGACGAGGTCGACCCGCACACGAGGTGCGCGAAGCACTCGCGCCGCGTCGGCGAGTTCGCGTCCTTCGAGGAGTACGCGGCGTGGCTGCATGCCGAATACGACGACGGAACGATAAGGTGGGACGAATGAGCCGCCCGGGATGCAACCGGGGATGCCTGCTCATAATAGCGGCATCCCTGCTAATAGACGGATTGACGCTGTGGGCGGCGGTATCGCTGGCCCGCATGATCATTGGAGGATGACATGGGATACAAGAAGTTAATGGATGCAGTCGGTGCTGTCGCGTCCATGCTCGTGATGCTCTTCCTGGTGCTGCTCGTGTGCTACGGCATCGTGTGGTGCATCGGCGGGATAGCGGCGATGCTGGCATGAGCGGCAACCCGCGCAACCGCAACGGCAACGCAAGGCGCAAGCTGAGAGCGAGGCTGAGGGCAGAGGGAAGGCCGTGCCACATATGCGGCCAGCCGATAGACTACAGCCTGCCGAGCGGCGACCCGTGGAGCTTCGAGGTGGACGAGCTACTGCCCGTGTCGAGGGGAGGCAGCCCGCTGGACTACTCCAACGTGGATGCAGCCCACAGGATCTGCAACCAGCGGCGCGGCAACAGGATGCCGGGCGACGCCAAGCAGTACCAGATACGCCGCACGCGGCTGTTCTGAGGGAAAACATAGCAATGCACCAATAGGGGCGCGGTCGTTTCGGCGGTCGCGCCCTTTCTTTTGGCCCCAAGCGCCGAAGCCGCCGAAAAGAGGCGGGGCGGTCGCCCCTCCCCCGGGTCGGAAGGCCACTCCGGCCGCCTAGGGCCGATTTCCCCCCGCCCGTTCCGAACGATTTCGCTATCTCACGCCGCCATTACGATTCCCCGCGAAGAAGGAGGGAATCATGGCCGAGAACATCGAGATGCCGCAGGAAGTGGCTAGCGACCCCGTGCAAGCCGCCATCTGGGAGCAGCTGACCGCGAGGCGCACGTTCGCGCAGGAGGATGCGCCGACGCTGGCGCTGCTCTGCTACTGGCACGCCGTGGCGAACCAGGCACGCGAGGCCATGGCCATCGGGGGCAACGAGATCGAAATACTCGACGCCACCGCATACAAGCCGATCAGAGGCAAGGGCGGCAAGCGGCTCAAGATGATGCGCAAGAATCCGGCACTGACCGTGCTGAAGGAGGCCAGCACCGAGATCAGAGCGCTGTCAGACCAGCTCGGCCTGTCCAAGTCGGCCCGCAACGTCACGGTGCAGCAGGCGCGACCCGCGAGCGCCCACGGCAAGCTGCTCACGCTCATGTTCGACGACCGCGAGACGCGTGCCAAGGCGGCAGGCGCGTGATGCAGGCGAGGCAGACCCCGACATACGAGGCGAACATCCCAGAAAGGCTCGACGGGGACGGCCCCATGGCGGCAGAACTGGCATCCGCGTACTTCGGTGACCCGCTGCCGTGGCAGCCGCACCTGCTCGACGCCATGCTCGCCCGCGATGGACGCGACAAGTACCTGCTGCGCTCGATCGGCATATCCATCCCGCGACAGAACGGCAAGAGCTGGGACGTTCGCGCCCGCTGCTTCTACGGCGCCCTCAACGGCGAGAAGATTCTGTACACATGCCAGCACGGCGACACCTCAGACCAGATGTTCCAGGAGCTTTCAAGGCCATTCGAGGACGAGGACGAGCCTGAGCTTAACGCCCTGCTGCTCGCCGTGCGCAAGACCAACGGCCAGCAGGCCATCAAGCTCAAGAACGGCGGCCTTATCCGCTTCACCACGCGCACCGACTCGCTGGCGCGAGGCAAGACCTACGACGTGCTCATTTACGACGAAGCACAGGAGCTTACGGCCAAGCAGCAGGCGGCTTCTCTGCCCGCCATCTCGGCAGGGTCGAAGCACAACCCGCAGACAATCTACCTGGGCACGCCGCCAGGCCCCGACAACGTTGGCACGGTGTTCCGCGACCTCCACGAGGACGTTCACAACGGCAGGTCTGAGATGGGATGGATCGAGTGGGGCGCTACAGAGATCGGCGACGTGCACGACGAGTCGCGATGGTTCGAGTACAACCCGTCTCTCGGCACAATCCTCGACATAGAGGCCGTACGCGGCGAGTCCGAGCAGATGCAGCCCGACGTCTTCGCGCGTGAGCGCCTTGGCTGGTGGAGCCCAATCGGAGGAGCCGACTCATACGCGCTTTCGAGCGCCAAGTGGAAGGCGTGCGAGGCGGCGGGGCCGATGCAGGAAGGCAAGCTCGCGTTCGGCGTGAAGTTCTCGCCCGACGGGTCGCGCGTTGCCGTGTCCTGGGCGAAGGCAGAGCGCGGTGCCGGCTCCTACGTCGAGCTTTACGACCTCATGGGCGCTGAGGGCGGCACTGTCGGCATATCCGACATGCTGCTGCGCAACCGCGAGGAGATCGCGTGCGTCTGCATCGACGGAAAGAGCGGAGCGGACGCGCTGAAGCAGCGGATTCTGGACGGCAGGATGCCGAAGTCGGCGATCGTCATGGGCAGCACCGCGATCGTGCAGGCCGCTGCGACGATGCTGGCCGACGAGGTCAACGCCGGGACGACGAGCCACATCGAATCGCCCGCGTTGGACGATTCCGCAACGAAGTCGATCAAGCGCGACATCGGGCGCGACGGCTGGGGCTTCGGCGACGGCCCCGACTCTTCGTCAGCGCCGATCGAGAGCGCATCGCTGGCCCTATGGGCGGCGAGGACAACCAAGAGAGACCCGAGACGTAAACAGGAGGCAAGCTTCTGATGGCAGCAGTGAACATGGAACTGGCCGGACAGGTCGCGGCGGCGGAAGGCCTGCGACACGAGGACAAGGCGCTCGTGCGCGAGCTTATGGACACGTGGCGCACCCACCGATCCCGCAACATGTTGCGGGAGGACTACTACCTCGGACACGTCGGCGTCAAAGACCTAGGCATCGCCATGCCGAAAGCCCTCGCAAAGAAGATCAACCCGCGCGTTGACTGGCCCAAGAAGGCGGTGCACGCCTTGGCAGACCGCTCGGTGTTCAACGGCTTCACTGCCGACGACGATGCCGTTACCATGCGGCTGCGCGACATATGTGCCGACAACCAGCTCGAAGCTCTCTACCGCAAGAACCTTATCGGTGAGCTGAAGCACTGCTGCGGCTTCTGGACTGTCACGGACGGCGGCGGCAAGCCAATCATCTCCGCGTACCCGGCAACCGCAGCGGCGGCAATCTGGGATGACGCGCAGAAGCGCATCAAGGCCGGTCTCGTTGTGGCCGAGTCGAAGAAGATGCCAGGTGACACCGAGCGCGTGCCGACCGTCGTGCACCTGCTCACAGAAGACGCGCTGGTGGTGCTTACGCGCGGCAGCGGCCACTGGGTGGCCGACTACATGGAGCATGGCATGGGTCGCTGTCTCATGGAGCCTATGCCCTACGATGCCACGCTTGAGCGACCGTTCGGCTCCTCGCGCATCAGCCGTTCGGTCATGAGCATCACAGACGACGCCATACGCCAACGCGCCCGCATGGAGGTGGCGTCTGAGGCCGCGACGCTGCCGCAGACCTGGCTGCTCGGCACATACAAGAAGATGATCAACGGGCAGAACAAGTACGACGCGTCGATGGGGGCGGTCAACGAGATCACCAAAGACCCTGACGGAGACTCGCCGACCGTGTGGCAGTCGGCCCAGTTGCAGATGGCGCCGCTCACCGAGTACCTGCGCCAGCTAGCATGCCAAATGTCGGCGGTCACCAATGTTCCGGTGTCTTTCTTCGGCGTGAGCAACGACAACCCATCCTCTTCGGATGCCATCGCTGCATCGCTCGAACCGCTCGTGATCGATGCGAAGAACCTCAACCGCGAGAATGGCAACGCTTTGCGCAACGTGGCCTACATGGCGCTCGCTGTGGCGAACGGCACGGATTACGAGACCGAGCGCGATGCCGGCTACAACCTCAACCCGCGCTTCATGTCCCCGGCCTACCCGTCAATCGTGAGCCTGTCCGACGCCGCGTTGAAGCAGGTGCAGGGTCTGCCGAAGCTCGCCAACTCCGACGTGATGCTCGAAATGCTCGACTACACAGACGAGCAGATCCAGCGCATCAACAGCGACAACAAGAAGGCACAGGCGAGCGCTGCCGTGGCCTCGCTGTTCGAGCCGAAGGAGGGCGAGGATGGCGGAGATACCTCGCAGCCTGCTTAACGAGCTTACGGACGAGATCAACGCGCTATCTGGAATGGCGCAGCGCCAAGCCGGCGACGCGCTCACCCGCTTGGTGGCCGACTGGGAGGCGAGCGGGAACGGCGACATAGCGGCGCTGCGAGAGGCGGCCTACGAGGTGATCGAGACGGCTTGCGGCTACTACGCCGACACCGTTGCGGCTGGCCGCGCCGCCGAGTTCTATGACGCCGTGCGCAAGGCGCAGGACGCGCCCGGGAAGTACGCCGCCGTCGCCGAGTCGCTGCGCGACCCCCAGGCGACGTACGGCTCGGTGAAGGCGTTCATGGTAAGCGTGGTGAAGCAGGGAGCCACCGATATGTTCGTGGCCGCGTGCGTTCGCCGCCTCGATGCAGAGATCCGCAAGGCCGCGAACATGTGCGTGGCGCACAACGTCTCCAAAGACCCGGCGAAACCGAGGTACGCACGCGTGCCGTCTGGCGAGACGTGCGGTTTCTGCCTCATGCTCTCCTCGTTCGGCTTCAACTACAAGACAAAGGAGGCCGCAAGCCACTCGCACCCAAAGTGCGACTGCCGCGTCGTGCCGAGCTTCGGCAAGGGATCAAAGGTCAAGGGCTACGACCCCGACGGCATGTACGACAGGTTCAACGAGTGCCTTGACACATTGGGCGGTCGCAACGGGCTGTGGGCGGAATGGGACGCCATGCCCGACGCGGAGCGAGAGGCGTACATCAAGGCCCACGGAAACAAGGCCGGCAAGGCTTTCGACAAGTACGTGAACAAGCGCATGGTCGAGGAGATCGAACTGCGCGATCCGAAGTGGTACGCATCGGGAGAACATTCCGGCATCGAGTTTACGGACTCCGCCGTGAAAGGCGAGAAGCTAAAGCGCTGGAAGAAAGACCCCGGCGAAAGAATTACCGCCGAGAAGTTGAACGCGCTTGGCTATAAGGCGGAGTTCTGGGAAGACGAATCGCATCTGACAGCACCGAACTCCGATGGGAAGACAACGATTAGCCGAGCGGATTTATCAACGGGTATCGAAATCAAGACGATCTACGGAGCTGGGTCTGAGAACACGTTCAAGTCTCACATCAAGTCAATACCAGGCAAGAATGGCGTGAAGCTCACCGTCGTCGACGTGAGCGAGAACGAAAAGGTGACGGACGAGCAGGCGATAAAGTGGATCAGCAAGTACATGGCCCGCTATCACATCAGCGAGGTCAGGATGCTCGGGCACGATGGGAAACTCCTGCGAATAAAGAAATAGCCAGCGGCTGCATGTCTCTATAGGTGAGTCAAACAACCCGCTGGCTAAACAGATTATAACCGCAAAAAACAGCAAGGGCCACCTACGGGTGGCCTTTTTCATGCCGAATCTCACGCTCATAAGAAACTGTCGCGGACGGGCCGCACGGCCCAACTGATGACCGTTGAGCAGCCGCACGGCAGCTCAGGCGTGCCGCACGGCACGGGAAAGGACGCGACATGGCAGAAGCAAACGAACCCACGCAAGTGCCGGGAGCAGAAGGCGGAGATGGCGCCAACCAGGAGCCGCCCGTCGACTACAAGGCGCTGTACGAGGCCGAGAAGAAGCACTCGCGCGAGTGGGAGAAGAAGGCGAAGGCCAACAGAACCGCAGCAGCGGCGCTTGAGGAGGCCAACAACGCGAACAAGACCGCCGAAGACCAGATCGCCGACCTCAAGAAGAGGCTCGACGACAAGGAGAAGGAAGAGAAGCGGTCGAAGATCGCGGCCAAGGTCGCGCAGGAGAAGGGCGTGCCGGCGAGCCTGATCGTCGGCGACGACGAGGAAAGCATGTCCAAGTGGGCAGACGACATGCTCGCCGCGTTCAAAAAGCCGCCCGCGCCCAAGGTCGAGAAGCCAGGAAGCTTCCCGAAGCCGGGCGACGGCGACAAATCTGAGCTGCGCGACTTCACGCGCCAGCTCCTCGGTAACAACTAGAGACAAGTAAGGAGCCGAAATGGCTAACGACACCAGCAAGGTCAAGCTCCCGCACAAGGTAGTGACCTCCATCATCAACAAGGCAAAGGACACCTCCACCATCGCGGCGCTGTCCCCCAGCACCCCGCAGACGTTCTCCGACACCACATACATCGTGTTCAACCCGACAACCGAGGCCGAGGTAGTTGCGGAGGGCGCGAAGAAGAGCGGTTCCGAGGTCTCCACCACGCCGATCGTCGCAAAGCGCGTGAAGGTAGTCACGACCACACGCGTCTCCGACGAGCTGCGCTGGGCCGACGAGGACAACCAGCTTGAGATCGTGACCAACATCATCGCCGACCAGACCGCCGCGATTGGCCGAGCGCTCGACTACGTGGTCTACCACGCCGTGTCCCCCAAGACGGGCACCGCGCTCGATGGCTACACCGCGCTCACCGCAGGGGCCAACGCCGTAACCGCCTCGGCATCCGCAGTCGACGACATCGACGCGCTGGCCGACGCGCTTATCGACTACGACATCAACGGTTTCGCGCTCTCCCGCAAGTTCGCCGCAGACCTCCGCAAGCTGCGCATTCCCGCCACCGGCCAGCGCCTCTACCCGGAGATCCCGCTGTCCCTCAACGTCGGCAACATCGACGGCATCCCCGCCGCGACCTCCGGCACCGTCAACGGTCGCCGCTGCAAGACCGACCCGAAGGTGGCGGGCATCATGGGCGACTTCTCCACCATCAAGTGGGGCATGGTGCGCGACATGACCTCCGAGATCATCGAGTACGGCGACCCCGACAACACCGGTCAGGACCTGAAGGGATACAACCAGGTCGCGTACCGCACCGAGGCGGTCCTTGCCTACGCGGTTCTCGACCCCAAGGCCTTCGCCATCCTGAAGACGGCCTAGGGGGCGGTAACCATGGCGAACCTTGTGCAGAAGTTCATCGTCGAGGACGCATCCAAGGCATCCCCGATCCTCCCGCAGCACGTCTGCTTCGTGACCGCCGACGGCGAGCCTGTCGGCATCTCCAAACAGGCCGCAAACCCTGGTGCGAACCCGACCATCGCCAAGGTGGTCAAGTGCCTCGTCGACGCTGGCGTGATGGCCGCGACCTCCGAGGCGTCCGAGCAGAAGGCCGGCGAGAATGCCGCGAAGCCGGTTGACTCCGGCAAGGCCGAAGAGCCTGCCAGCGAGGAGTAGGCGCATGGAGCCGCTAGCGACCATCGAAGACTACAGGGCGAGGTACGGCGACCCGACCGACGAGGCACGCGCCGCGACCCTGCTCTCAGACGCGTCAGACCTGCTCATGAGCGCCTACGAATCAAACGTGGGCGACTACGAGCGCGGCAAGGTAGCCGCCTTCGACCGATCTGCCGCAGCGGTGTGCTGCCTCGTGGTCAACAGGGTCTTGTCTGCACCAGCAGCTCTGGCGGGTGCCATGCAGTACAGCCAGGGCGCAGGCGGCTACACGGCCAGCGTGTCGTACGGGTCTGCCCTCGGCGAAATGTACCTGGGAAAGACGGAGCTGAAGCGCCTCGGGCTGCTCGACCAGCGCATCGGGGCGCTCCAACCGGTTGGGAGTGATGCCGAATGGGACTCATAAACACCGAATCGGTGACGGTCACAACACCAGTGGTCGACTTCGATTCGCTCGGCGAGCCTATCGAGCGCGGCAGCGTGAACACCGCTATAGAGGGCGTGATCGTGTGCCCGGGGGCCACGTCGGAACTCGACGCATCGCGCCCCGATGGCACTGAGGTCGCCTACACGCTGTGTTTCCCCAAGAGCTTCACCGCATCGCTCAAGGGGTGCCGCGTGAACGTTCGAGGCACCGAGTACCGCGTCATAGGCGACCCGCAGCGCTACGACCCGGAAAACACCCCAGGCGATTGGAACCTCACCGTGGAAGTGGGGCGCACCGATGGCTAAGTGCAAGGTGAAGTTCGAGTGGAAGGGCTGGAAGCGCGGCGGCTATGCCGAGGTTATGAACTCAGGCGCGGTGCAAACGCTTCTTAAGAAGAAGGCAGACGCCGCAGCGGCATCGTGCAACTCGTCCTTCTCCCGGCACCCCGGCGAGGGTGCCGGCTACATAGTCCGCAAGTTCAAGGGCAAGCTCGCAAACGGCTTCGTGGTTACCACGGCGACTCCGCACGCCCATGCGAGCGAGCGCAAGCACAACCGCCTCAGATCCATGTTCGGAGGCGGTGAGTGATGGACGTGGAGCGCATGGTGGCGCAGCGGCTCATGGACGAGACCGGCATCAAGGCCGTGCTCGACGTACCAGCCGACAGGCCCAGCGAGTTCATATCGGTGTCGCAGACCGGATCTAGCCGCAGCGGCTGCATCAACCGTGTGCAGCTCGTGGCGCAGTCATGGGCGAAGACCCGCAGACGCGCCGCAGAGATCGCCGAAGCCGTGGAGCACGCAGTGTCGAGTCTCATGGACGAGGAGTGCGTGTTCGAGGCCACGTGCGGAGACACGTACCGCTGGGACGACCCGGACAGCCGCCAGCGCCGATACCAGACCAACGTAAACGTAACCATTTGCGAATAGGAGCCGACATGGCACTTTTCAAGAAAAACGAGACCAAGAACGTCTCGTCCACCAAGGGCGTGAAGGGCGGATATATCTTCGTGGCCCCGACAGGCACCACCCTCCCCACCGACATCAAGACCAATCTCGCCGAAGCCTTCCTCAACCTCGGCTTCATCTCCGAGGATGGATACACCGAGTCCGAGGAGACCGACGCCAACGAGCTGAAGGACATGAACGGCGACCTCATGGACTCCGCCACGACCTCGCGCGTGGAGTCCGCGAAGCTCACGCTCGCAGAGATCAAGGCGCAGACCCTCAAGGTCATGTACGGCGCCGACAACGTGACCGACCTCGACGGCGTTATCACCGTAGAGCACAACGGCGACAAGGACGAGGCGTGGTCGATCGTGCTCGAACTCGTGCTCAAGAACGGTCGCCGCTGGCGCAAGGTCGTGCCAGCCGCCAAGTCCTCTGAGCTCGACGATATCAAGCTCGCGGTGAGCGAGATCGCCGGGCGTCAGATCACGCTCAAGTACCTGGTCGATAGCGACGGAAACACCTGCTACGACTACATCGAGTCGACCGAAACCGCCAGCGCCTAGGAGGAATGCAGATGACCGAGATCAAGTTTTCCGTCGACGGCGTTGACGGCGAGTTCGCCGCAGACCTCGACGAGTTGAAGTCCTACAAGACTGTGAAGCAGTTCGCCCGAAGCGAAACCGACCCGGCGGGGATGATGGACGCCATGGAGCGCATCTTCATGGGCCGCGACGAGGAGTACATCGAAGCGCTCGGAGGCACCTCCTACGACATGCGCCGCCTGTGCGACGCGGCATTCGAGGCTGCAAAGGCAAAAAACTAATAGGCTTCGCCAGCGACCTCGAGAACAGGCGCGGCGAAGCGATAGCAGACTTCCAGCAGTTCTACGGCATAGCCCTGCCATTGGATGGAGCGCCCGAAGACCTCGATCGGATGGCGCTTCTCTGGCAGCACCTCCCCGACAACTCGCGCCTCGCCAAGGCGCAGTACCCGCAACTCAGGTGGAGCACGACCGACTACATGCTCTGGCGTATCGAGCACCAGCTTCGGTGCATCGCCTGGGGCATGGCCGACAAGAAGGACAGGAGCGCGGAGCCTCCCGAGCCTATCAAGACGCCGGCGCAGCTCGCAGAGCTTGAGCGCCACCGCGCGAACGCGCTGGAAGCCAAGGAAGAGATAGACAAGATCCTGGGGATAGGAGGGGAAGATGGCGACTAGTGTCGGGTCGGCCTATGTGTCCTTGATGCCGTCGATGGATGGCTTCGCGAGCAAAATCGGCAAGGAGTTCGGCAGCCAGGGCAACGCCGCAGGCAAGGCCTTCGGCGACTCCATGACCGTCGGCATCGACGGCGGGGCCAAGAAGTCCTCGGGCATCTTGACAGGGCTTGGAACCGTAGCCAAGGGCGTCGCCACTGCGGCGGTGGCCGGGTTCACAGCGCTCACAGGGGCCGTGACCGCGATTGGCGGCGCGGCCCTTTCCGCATATGCAGACTACGAACAGCTGGTTGGCGGCGTCGACACCCTGTTCGGCTCCGCGTCGCAGACACTGCAAGGTTATGCCGCAGAGGCATACAAGACATGCGGAATGTCCGCCAACCAGTACATGACGCAGGCCACGAGCTTCGCGGCCTCGCTCGTCTCGTCGTGCAGCGGCGATGTCGCCAAGGCGGCTGACTACGCGAACATGGCCATGGGCGACATGTCGGACAACGTGAACAAGATGGGTTCCGACATGACAGACGTGCAGAACGCCTACCAAGGCTTTGCGAAGCAGAACTACACGATGTTGGACAACTTGAAGCTCGGCTACGGCGGCACGCAGGCTGAGATGAAGCGCCTTATCGCCGATGCCAACAAGCTGCGCCAGGAGCAGGGCAAGAACGCCGACCTCACGATCGACAGCTATGCCGATGTGGTCGAGGCCATCCATACCGTGCAGGAGAACATGGGCATCACCGGCACCACCGCCAAGGAGGCCGCTACCACGATCAGCGGCTCCATCGGCATGGCGAAGGCCGCGTGGGAGAACTTCATCACCGGACTCGGGCGCGACGACGTCGACTTCTCGCAGCTCACGCAGCAGCTGCTTGAGTCGATCGGCGCGGTAGCTACGAACGTGGCCCCGAGGGTTGCGCAGATCGGCAAGGGAATCGTCGAGGCGTTCCCGGTTGTGCTGTCTGGCCTTGGCCCAGTCCTTGGCCCAGTGCTCTCGGAAGCGCTCGCGACTGCTTGGAACATCGCCGTAGGAGCCTTGGCTGAGCTTGGCATACAGCTGCCGACAGTCGACGCTTCCCAGATAACGGGGGCGTTCCAAGCGATCGCCGACGCTGCGGCATCCGTCGTAGGCACGTGCAAGTCCGCTTTCGGGAAGCTTGGCGAGCAGATACCGGGCATCTGGGACACCATCGTCTCGACTATTGGCGGAGCCGTGACGACGATCATCTCGGCGGTGTCGCCGTTCGTGACGTACTTCGCATCGCAGATGCTGCCCGCCATCGCGTCATTTGCATCTGGCGCAGTCGGCGCGTTCAGCGCCGTGCGGCCTGTCATAGAGCAGCTTGGCTCGACGCTGCTGAACGTCGGCCAGGCCATCCTGCCCGTGCTACACAACGCCTTCGCGATGATCGTCCCGATCATTTCGCAGGTCATCGGCGTCGCCATGCAGCTCTTCGCTGCGGTAAGCCCGCTCGTGTCGCAGGTGGGCGCTGCGCTCATGCCGGCAATCACGTCTATCGGCACGGCGCTCGCAAACCTCGCCAACGCCGTGCTGCCGATATTGGCTAGCGGCATGCAGATAGTGCTCTCCGTGGCTCAGATGCTCATACCGGTAATCCAGACAGTGCTGTCTGTAGTTGGTTCAATCGTGTCCGTCGTGATAACGGTGGCAAGCCAGGTGATCTCGGTCGTGGTAAACGCCGCATCCGTCGTAGCCTCGGCCATTGGCCTCGTCATGTCGGTCGTGAGCGGCCTCGTGACTGCGGTTACCACGTTCATCGGCTCGATCGTATCCGTTGTCGGCGGCGGGATAGCTACCGTGGTCGCCGCCGTTTCAGGCGGTGTGAACGCGGTAGTGGCGTTCGTCGGCTCGCTGGTGTCCTCAGCGCTCTCGCTCGTGTCCGGCCTCGTCTCCTCGATCGCCGGGTACTTCTCGACCATGGTGTCTACGATGGCGAACGCGGCGCAGCAGGCGTACGCGGCAGTGACGGGTGCCTTCTCGGCGCTCGTCGGCGCTGTGTCTGGCCATATCGGGAGCCTCATGAACACCATTTCCAGCATCCCCGGCCAGGTAATGGGCTTCTTCGCAGGCGCTGGGTCGTGGCTCGTCGGTTCCGGTCGCGCGTTGATCAACGGCTTCACGCAGGGTATCCAGAACGCAATCGGCGGCGCCCTTTCCGCCGTGTCCGGCGCCGTCTCGCAGATCCGCTCGTTCTTCCCGTTCTCGCCCGCAAAGCGCGGCCCATTCAGCGGCCACGGTTATACAACCTACTCGGGCAAGGCGCTCATGGAGGGATGGGCCGAGGGCATCGGCAGCGGCACGGGGGCGGTCAACTCCGCCATCACGTCGGCTCTAGCCTCCGCAAGCTCGCTTATCGGCTCGGGCATCACGGTCGCTCCGTCGGTTGCCGTTGCCGGGGCAGGCGCCGCCGGCACGACCTACAACGTCACGGTCAACGGGGGAAGCTTAAACGCAGACCAGCGGATCATGCAGGCGGTTGACGTTCTGGTCTCCGCAGCCAAGCGGTCCGCAGGGTCGGGAAGGTAGCCAATGGGAACCTATACAAGGGAGATTCAGATCGCGGGGCTCAACCGCTGGTATTGCGGCTATATCTCCGTTGACGGCGTGAGCACGGTCAACGACACCACCTCGCGCATAACAATCACCGCCGCGCTCGAAGACAAGTACGCCGCGCAGTACGGCACGCACTATGACGTAATCGTCAACGGCGTCACCTACAGGTCGCGCGACGTGCTGCTCAACAACTACGGCAACTGGGCCACGCGCGACGCCGTGACCTTCACCGTGGACGTCGGGCGCGGGGCCAGCGGCTGGAACTGCTCCGTGCAGATCCACGTCTACGGCAAGACGTACAACAACTACTACGGCAGCGCGGGCGGCGACGCCTGGGCAACGGAGTACGCTTGGATTCCCCAGCGCGGGTACTCGCAGCCGCATCCGCCCAGGAATCCGAAGCTTGCTCGCGTTTCCGACACCTCGCACAAGATCACGTGGGACGGCGATTACACGGGCATGGACGGCGCATACCCTTGGGCTGGCGTGTACGTCGATCGACGCACCGACGACGGCTCATGGGTGAACATCGCCGACGTGTCGTGGGACGTGACCAACTACACCGACAACTCCACGAAGCCGGGCCATAAATACGAGTACCGCCTTTGCGCCCACGGCCCTGGCGGCAATTCCACGCACGTGTCCTGCGGAACCGCCTACACAACTCCGTCGGCACCTTCGCGCATCGATGCCATCAAGGCCGGCGCGTCCGAGGTGACGCTGCGCGTCTACGGGGCGTGGTGGTACGCCAGCGCATGGGATGTTCAGCGATCAGGCGACGACGGGAAGACGTGGGAGGCGGTCTCGACCACCACCGAGGGCGAAGACCCCGCATGGGTAGACCTGCACGACACCTCCGCGCCTGCCGGCACGATCGCCTACCGCGTCAGGGCCAAGCGCGGTAGCCTAACGTCTTCGTGGGTCGAATCGAATTCCGTGACCACGATCACGCCGCCTCTCGCACCGAAGGTCACCGCCGACTATGTTGTGCCAACGGGGTCGGCGGCATCCGTCTCGTGGGTGCCCAACCACCCCGACGGCTCGGCGCAGTCCGCCGCGCAACTTGAGCTCGTCGGCAGCGAGACGATAACGAAGTCGTACACGACCGAGAAAAGCGCATCGATCACACTCACGAAGGGAAGTTGGAAAGCTCGCGTTCGCACGAAGGGACTGCACGCCGATTGGGGCGCTTGGTCTGGCTATGCGGCGATAACGGTCGCCGACTACCCGCAGTGCTGGGTCGCCTCCCCCGCTACCGACGGCATGCTCGTCGATACGGTGCCGCTCACGGTGCAAGTCGCCGCAACCGACGAAACTGGCATCGCGCAGGCAACGCTCACGCTCGCAGAGGTCGGCGGCGCGACGGTCGCCACGGCAGACGTCACGAACCTGAAGCCAGTGAGTTTCGGCAGCTACGCCACCATACGCAACGGCATCGACTATCTGCTCATGCTCACGGTCAAGGGCGGCTCCGGCCTGTCCAAGACGGCCATGCGCCGCTTCAAGACGCACTGGGCGGAACCGGCCATCCCAGACGTGTCGCTGTCGTACGACGATGCGCTGGCGTGTCACGTGAAGGTGCGCAACGGCCTCTCGTCATACGAGATCGAGCAGACCACGCTCGTAGGCCCCATGACGGTCGACGAGGTGAGCAATGAGCTTTCCATGCTAGGCACGATCACAGTCGATGGTGACGCGCTGGTGCTCGGCAACGCCTCCCGCTGCTCCGCCTTCACGGTGGAGCGCGTGGCGTACGGCGGCGATGCCGTCATAGCATCCGGCGTGCTTGACTCCCAAGAGACGATCGACCGCGTGCCGCCGCTAAACACCGACTACGAGTACAAGGTCACCGGGTACGCCGACAACGGCACCTCGTCGCAGACCGTGACCGATGCCAACGTGTTCGCGCACGGGATGGCGCTTAACTTCGGCCAGGATGCATCGACCGTGCTCGTGCTCGACTACAACGGCGACTACTCGACAAGCTCTCAGCGATCCGTGGAGACATACCACTTCGCCGATGGCGGCGAGAACGGCGACCTGCCCATTTCGTACATGCTCGACGAGCTGAACAAAAAGACCTCGCTCTCATGGGAGATGAAGCGCGACGGCCACGACAGGTACATACGGATTATGGACGAGCAGTGGAGGGGATGGTGGCGCGGACATGCGGGCGAACGCGCATACGGCCCCATGGACTTCGACATGTCTGTGAAGGGTGCAGGCATCTGGAAGGGTTCGGCCAACGTCACGCACAACGTCTTCGAGGAGCCGATAAATGGCTGATTGGGGAAAACCGTTCCTCACCTCGTTCCGCTTCATGCGCGTAGACCGCGCAAGCGGCAACGAGGTCGAGAGAATCACGAACATAAAGAACGGCGGGTGCATTGAGCGCAACCAGGACAAGGACTACACCACAGGGCAGGTCGATTACTCCGGGGCGCTCGATATCGGGGCAGATCTGCTGCGGGTGTACCTCGATGCCGACTTCGGTGGCGCGTCAGTCAGTGAGGCGCTGGGGACTTTCGTTGTCTCAGCGCCGAAAAGGACCAGGCGCGGCGTCAACTCAACCGGCACGGCAGGCCTGTCGGGCAGGCTGTCGGAGGTTGCGGAGGACGAATTCGATGCCCCATTCACGGTGGCGGCTGGAACCGTGGTTGTCCCCTACGTCGTAAAGCTACTCAAGGCGGCTGGCTTCGCTGACGTGATCGCCGACGGCTCCGGCTACAAGCTGGCGCAGGATTGGACGCTCGGAATCGATTCGGGCGACATGAGACTGTCGAAGCGCCTGGCGGCGTGCAACGCGCTGCTCGACGTGGCGGGCTTCCGCGCCGTCGACGAGGACGCCTACGGAAGGCCCGTACTTCGCAGATATAGGGAGCCGCAGGACAGGCCCGTTTCCATGACCCTTCGAGAGGGCTCTGGCGCACGCTTCATCAACGAGGTAGTCGACGAGCTTGACCGCTCGGGCGTCGCCAACGTGGTGCACTGCGACTACGAAACGCAGGACGCCTTCTACCGTGGCACGGCCATCGACTCAGACCCGAGCAGCCCTTACTCCACGGTTTCGCGCGGTTGGCGCAAGACGGCCACGTACAGCTACAGCGACCTGCCCGATGGGTCTACCGATGCCGAGAGACAGAGGAACGCCGATGCCAAGGCTAACGAGATGCTGCGAACACAGCAGAGCGCTATCCGTAGAGTCACGGTCAAGCGGACGTACGCGCCTATCGCGTGCGGCGATGCCGTGATGGTCGATTGGGCAAGCGCCGGCATCAGCGGCAAGTTCGCGGTGAGGACTGCGACTCTCACGCTCGTGGGAGGATGCCCAATCGAGATGGAGGTGAAGAGGTATGAGCGATGAACTCATGTCGGCCATGCGCCGATACGGCGCCGCGATGGCCGATGCGACCGCCAACGACCCTCCCGGCCAGCAGGCGTGCTACGGAACGGTGAATTCCGTATCCGGAGCCACCATGGCCGTATCGGTGAAGGGGGCATCCCTGAAGCTCCCGTACACCACCTCATGCTCGGGAGCCAAGGCAGGCGACCGATGCATCATCCAGGCAATCGGCCCGCACGCCATCGTGATCGGCGTGCTAGCTAAGTAAAGGAGGTGCGATGGCAGATACCAACAAAGGCGCGGCGCTGCTGCTCAACGATGCGGGTAACATCGACCGCGCCAGAACCACCGACGGCTCGATCTTCCGCATCGAGTCGACGCTATCGATGGAGGCCGCCGAAGAGGCCAAGACGGCAGCGGCGAACTGCAACACCGCGACTGAAAGCGCCAAAGCGGCAGAGAAGACGCGCGTGTCCAACGAGAACGCTCGGAAAACGGCTGAGACCGAGCGCGGCAACAACGAGATAACCCGCAAGAACAACGAGACGTCGCGCAAGAACGCCGAGACAACACGTCAAGACAACGAAACTGCGCGAAAGAATGCCGAAACCACGCGCCAGAACAACGAGACGAGCCGATCGAACGCCGAGATCGAACGCAAAAAGGCCGAAAGCCAGCGCCATGACGAGCATATCGCCGACCAACAAGCATCGAGCAACGCGACCTCTGCGGCGAACGGCGCGGCTTCGCGTGCGGACGCAGCGGCGAACCAGGCGTTGCAGATCGCCAACTCCGTGGCGCAAGGCAGCGCAGGAAGCTCGGACGTCGCGGAGCTGCGTGCCCAGAACGCGAAGCTCGCAACGCTTTTGGCGAACTCGACAGGTCAGTTCATATACATGGGCGGAACAGTCTACTGCCCGGCTTCAAAGGCATCGGCGAGCGGGGTGACCGTAACGTTCGGCTCAACATGCTCCGCAAGCGGCAATACCATCACATTGATTTAAGAAGGAAACGAAATGGCTCAAGCTAAGATCCTCACAGTGGGCGGCACCAACTACGAGATGATAGACGACACCGCCCGCACCAACGCCACCACGGCTCTCAACAACGCCGAGTACAACCGACAGGGCCTGATCGGCAAGTACCCGGGCCAGTCGCTCGCAACGCTTCTCGCGGGCGAGGTCTCCGGCTCCGCCACCATCTACGACGCGCTGCACAAGCGCGTGCAGGCCGCGAACTTCAGCGGCATGCGCGTGGGCGACTACATCGACGTGCCGCTCGTGAGCGCGTCGGGCGTGGCGGCCCAGCAGTCCGTGCGCTTCCTGCTTGCCCACATCGACCCGTACTACCAGTGCGGCGACAGCGCCAAGGGCCACCACATCGCGTTCATCGCGTCCGCGCCCGTCGCCGTGGCCAAGACCGTCACCGGCGTGGCCAACGACAGCTGCCTGATGTGGAACACTGTGGACACCAACCAGGGCACCGCAGACGTGAAGAACCCGTACCTGAACAGCAACCTCAAGGCGTGGGAGAAGCTGTTCGAGGCGTGCCTGCCCGATGGGCTGACCAAGTACCTGCTCACCCAGCGCGTGCTGCTTGAGGAGCGTTACAGCGCGAACGGCGCGCTCAGCGACTCCAACAGCTGGAGCTGGCAGGACATCGGCAAGGTGTGGTCGCCCTCCGAGATGGAGGTGTACGGCTGCCCGGTGTGGGGCACCAAGGGCTACAGCGTGGGCTTCGACTGCCAGTTCGACCTGTTCCGCGATACCGCGCACCGCTTGAACGGAACTCGGTACGCTTGGTGGCTGCGTTCCGGGGCGTCGGGCTCCTCGTCCGGCGTGTGCTGCGTCAGCAGCAGCGGCACTGCCAACTACAATTCGGCGACGAACACCTGGGTTCGCCCCCGCCCCGGCTTCCTCGTCGGCTAGCCAGCCGAGTGCTCTATACTTCTCTTTCGATGCGACCGCCTTGCGCGGTCGCATCCCTGCCCGCGCAGCGGGCCGTTTTTTTCGCCACTATTTCCGGGAGGTGCCATGAGCGGCGTCTACCAGCGAAACCGCGAGGTGTCCGAGTACAAGTTCTTCACGCAGGCCATCGCCATCCGCGTGGAGGTCAACAAGCTCATGGCCTCCTCGTCGGTCGTGCCGAAAGCCTACAGGCTGCTGAACGCAGTCCCCACGGTGGAGACCGCGCGCAGCATCGTATACAACGTCAACCGCGCCGACTGCTTCTACCCCAACAGTTCGTTCAACGCACTTGAGCGCAAGCGTTACCTGACGCTGGCCATAGCGGACTGCGAGCAGCTGATGCTCGACATGCAGTGCCTCATGGACATCGGCCTGCCCGTGAACGCCAACCGCTTCGAGGCGCTGGCGGGCATGGTCGAGGAGGAGATCAAACTGCTCAAGGGCGCGCGCAAGAACGTACGCGTCACCGGCAAGAAGTCCACCGAGGAGCGCATAGCCGAGGCCGAGGCCGAGCTAGAGCGCCTGCGTTCGTTATAATGGGCGGCGGTCCCGCCTTGTATATCGGTACAATTGGTGGCTGCGTTCCGTCATGGGTGGCTCCTCGTCCAACGTGTGCTACGTCAACAACAACGGCAATGCCAACTACAATTCGGCGACGAACACCTGGGTTCGCCCCCGCCCCGGATTCCCTTACTGCCAGACCGAGTAGGCCAGCGGGCCGAAAGCAGAGCGCGGAGAGGAAGGAAGGCGCGACCATCGGGCGCGAGCCCGTAAATACGCACCCCGCGAGGGTGGCCGGACGCTGCTTGCATGGCGCGGCGCTCCGTGGCTTCGCCGCGTTTCATGGCCATACCTCAAGCGGCTGTCAGAGCCACATTGCAAGCCGTGCGGGGTGCCTTCTATGAACTCGGAGCAAAGGCGGGCCGCACGCCGGAAGCGCCGCGAGGAGAAGCGCGCCAGGGCCAAGGCCGAGCGCGTCAAGGCGTGCACCCTTGAGACGGTGGCCGACCTCAACAGCCTGTGCAAGGCTTCCAAGCAGGCCGCGCGTGGCGTCATGTGGAAGGCCTCGACGCAGCGGTACATGAAGGACTACATGCGAAACGCCGTGAAATCGCGCCAAGACCTTTTGGAGGGCCGCGACATATGCCGGGGTTTCATCCGCTTCGACCTGTGGGAGCGCGGTAAGCTGCGCCACATCAGTGCAGTGCACTTTCCCGAGCGCGTGGTGCAGAAGTCGCTGTCCCAGAACGCCCTCGTGCCCGCGATAGTCCCCACGCTCGTATCCGCGAACTCCGCCAACATCAAGGGGCGCGGCACCGACTACGCCCTTAAGCTGCTCAAGCGCCACCTGGCCGACCACTGGCGGCGGCATGGGCGCGAGGGCTACATACTGCTGGGCGACTTCTCCGACTACTTCGCGCGCATTGCCCACGAGCCGGTCAAGCGGCAGGTGGCCGACGCGCTGCTCGACCCGCGCGTGGTCGCCCTTGAGCACCGCCTGATAGACGCGCAGGGCGAGGTCGGCCTGGGCCTGGGCAGCGAGCCAAACCAGATATGCGCGGTGGCGCACCCCAACCGCATCGACCACTACGTGGCCGAGATGCTGCGCCCCGAGGCCTACGGGCGCTACATGGACGACTTCTACCTGATCCACGAGTCCAAGGAGTACCTGCAAGTGTGCCTTCTGCTGATGGAGCACGAGTGCGCGAAGCTCGGCATCGCGCTGAACCCGCGCAAGACCCGCGTGGTGAAGCTGACGCGCGGCTTCACGTGGCTGAAGAAGCGCATCTTCTACACCGAAACGGGCCGCATCGTCATGAAGCCGTGCCGCGACTCCATCACGCGCGAGCGACGCAAGCTGAAGAAGATGGCCCGCATGGTGGCCGAGGGGGTCATGACGCCCGAGCAGGTGCAGCAGAGCTACCAGAGCTGGCGCGGCGGCATGGCTCACTTGGACGCGCACCGCAGCGTGCTGGCCATGGACGCGCTGTACCGCAGCCTGTTCGAAAATCTCGCGGGGGGGGGGTTGCTCAATGCAACCAAGCCCGAGAGACGATTCGGGCGGAACGCCCTCGCCATAGCGGAAGAGCGGCAACTCAAAACGGCGGCCTAGACGGGTCGAAAACGAAATAACCAAGACAGCGAAGGCGTGCTGCGGCGCGCCTTCTTTCTTCGCGCCCGCCCAAACGGCCAGGCAATCTCACGGCGCTAATACGATGGCGGCACATTCCCCGATAAGGAAGGAGTCCGCATGGACACTGAGGAAGACATGCCGCGCCCCGACGAGCTTCGAGACGGCACCCTGGCCGCGGTCAACGCCCTGCGCGACCTGCTGTCGCAGATCGGCGACCCCGACGCGGCGCACGACGCGGGCGTTATCGACGATGACGAGTACGTGGAGCGGAAGGCGCGAAAGCTCGCCTACACCTCCGCGCTCGCCGCCTACGCCAACGGCGAGGTGCCCGACCTCCCGGCGCTGCTCGAACAGATGCGCGAGCAGGCGTCCCAGCCGACGCAGACCGAGACCAACACGGCGAACATCGACTACCTGCTCATGACCGTGGGAGGTGACCAGTAATGGCTACGAAGAAAACCGTTGAGCATTCCAAGCACTTCGCGAAGGTCAAGAAGTACTACGACAAAGACCTTTGGAGCAAGGCGCGCGTCTACAAGGCTGTCGAGTGCAAGTGGATCACCGCTGACGAGTACAAGGAGATCACCGGCGAGGAGTACACGGCCGAATAGGCGGAAGGAGGGCACCCAGGATGGAAGCGCTCAAGCTTTTTGCGCCTTACGGACCGGCTTGGCTTGGCGGCGTGCTCCTGGCGCTCGTTGCGTTCTACTTCGGGAAACAATTTCTTGAGGAGTATAAACGTCAGAACCAGCGGAAGGGCGAGCTCGACCTGAAGCGCGAGGAGCGCAAGCAGGCCGAAGTCGACGAGAGGGCGCAGCGCGACCGCGAGCGGTCCCAAATGGAGGGGCGCATCGCCGCCCAGATGGAGCGCAGCAACACCCTGATTGAAGGAATGAAAACGCTCATGAAGTCGGTTGTCGCGTCAAATGACGTCCTCCACGCGGACTTGGTCCACAGCCAGGCGCGTAGCCAGGGCATGGCCGAGAAGGTCGACCATATCTACGACCGAGTCGACCTCATGTACAACAAGGAGACAGGGAGATAGAGATGACTGATATACAGGCAGGGCTCACGGTGCTGACCGTCCTCGTGGTGCCCTATATCGTGCAGGCTATCAAGACGAAGGCGATGACCGGCAATGTCGCCCGCTGGACGGCCATCGCAGTATCGGCGCTGTGCGGCGCATTGACGGCCATGGCCGGGGGTATGCCGACTGACCCCACGGCGTGGGTTACGTCCATCTTCGCCGCGGTAGGCGGCGTGCAGGTGGCCTACGCCGCCTTCAAGGCAGTCGGCGTGACGGACAAGTGGCTCGACGCGCTGCTCGCCATGGGCACGCCTAAGAAGGACGACTAGGCATGGGCGGCAAGCGCCTTGCGCGCATAGCCGCCGCCATTTCGCTGCTGGCAATGCTCACCGCCTTCGCCGACGTGGCGCTGATTGCCTCGAACGTGCCGAAGGCGCCAAAGGAGGAGCCTTTGCCCGTTATCTACGACAATCCGCTCGACAAGCCCGCCGAGGTGCCCGTCTACCTCCAAGCAGACGAGCGCTGGGGCGGGCTTTCCTATGCTGGCGATGATCTCGCGACATCGGGCTGCGGCCTCACGTGCGCGGCCATGGCATGGGAATGGCTATACGGCCAAACCTGCACGCCGGCGCAGATGCTCGATCTCGTTGGCGAGTCGTGCCTGACCGACGGCGTGAACGACATGGACAAGTTCTGCCGCTGGATGAACGCGCACGACCAGGCTTTGGGCTACACGCCGATCCATGACAACGCCGATGCCGCACTGAACGAGGCGGCAAGCGGGTGGATGGTGTTTTGCAGCCTAACGGGCCGGCTGCGCGAAGGCGGCAAGAGCTACGGCGGTCACATCGTCCTGCTCTGCGGGTGGGATGGAACCACGGCAACATTCCACGACCCTTGCGAGGGCATAGTGCGACTGAGCCGCGAACAGTACGAACAAGTGAATTGGGCTTATTTCATAGCTATAGGGAGCGCTGAATAATGAACGGCATCGACATTTCCAACTGGCAGAACGGCATCAACCTCGCGGCTGTGCCTTTCGACTTCGTTATCTGCAAGGCCACCGAGGGCACGCATTACGTTTCGCCCGACTGCGACCGACAGATCCAGCAGGCGATCGGCCTCGGCAAGCTCGTGGGCGTGTACCACTACGTCAACGGCGGCAACGCCGAGGCGGAGGCCGAGTGCTTCTACGAGCACTGCAAGGGCTACGTGGGCAAGGCCGCGTTCTTCATCGACTGGGAGGACAAGGGCAACAAGGCGTGGGGCGACACGTCATACCTCAAGGCCATGGCCGAGCGCCTTGCCGAGCTGCTTGGCGTGAGCATGGATCGCATCGGCATCTACGCCAGCAAGAGCGTGTTCCCGTGGAACCTCACCACGGCCAAGACGTGGGTGGCGCAGTACGCCGACATGAACCCCACGGGCTACCAGGACGCGCCATGGAACGAGGGCGCTTACGACTGCGCAATCCGCCAGTACTCCTCGTGCGGGCGTCTGGACGGCTGGGCGGGCAACCTCGACATCAACAAGTGCTACATCTCCCGCGCCGAGTGGGAGGCAATGGCAGGCGGCTCCAACGGCGATCCCGACTCGCTTATCCACGGCATCGACGAGACGCCTGCGGCAGACCTCGCGGCAAAGGTGCTCGCGGGCGAGTTCGGCGACGGCGACGACCGCAAGCACGCGCTGGGCAACCGCTACTCCGAGGTGCAGGCGCTCGTGAACCACATCCTTACGGCATCCGCCGAGGATCTGGCCGCTGAGACCTGGGCGGGCGATTACGGCAACGGCAGCCGCCGCAAGGCTGTTTTGGGGCCGCGCTACGACGAGGTTATGGCGGTCATCAACGGGCAGACCGAAACCGAGCAGGTATACGTGGTGCAGAGCGGCGACACCCTTTCCGGAATCGCCTCAAAGTACGGCACCACGTACCAGGATCTCGCCGCCAAGAACGGCATCTCGAACCCGAACCTGATCTATCCCGGCATGCGCCTGGTTGTTTCCTAGGCCGCTCGTGGTATCCTAACGAAGATAATCGTGCCGACTGCGCACACCTCGGTTCGAGGAGATGCGCAAACGGTGCACCAACTTTAAAATGTTCGAACCCGCCGGATGTAAGGTCCGACGGGTTCGTTCTTTTTGCCGTTATAAGACGAAAAGTACTCAACGCCCTTGCGCTAGATGAACAGCTCGCATTCTTTTCGCTCAGAGCAGGCTTTGCTCAACATCTTGGTAGCCGCAGAGAGCATGACAGGATTTACCGCGCGAGCGCCCCGCGGACATACGACGACACAGCGCATGCAAGAGATGCAGGCCTTTTTGTCCACCCGTTTGGGATCGTCTTTATCGATAGCGCCAACGGGACACGCTGCGGCGCAAGCTCCGCAAGCGGTGCACTCCTTTGTGGCCTTAGGCACCATACCGGTGCCCCCGACCTTCTTATAGGGACGATTACCCGGAATAGTCGGCTCAGAAGCATCTCCTGCAGATATCTTTTGCTGAATCTGATCCGCAAACCCAGCAAGCTGTGCCGCGTCCTGCGCATCTGGTCTGCCGGCGGCAAACTGGCGAACAATAGAATGCTCGGCGATGGCAGAAACCGCCGCGATCACCCGAAAGCCCGCGCCCTTTGCCGCGTCCTCAAGCTCGACCAGCGTGTCCTCATACGCGCGATTTCCGTAAACACAAACCAGAACCGCCCGTGCATCATTCCCTCGCACCATTCCCAAGCGCTCCACGGCCACAGCTGGGACTCGCCCGCCATACGAGGGCGCCGCGATTACGGCTACATCCTCTTTTGTCATCGCAACCGTACGAAACCCCAGCTCGCTATCGGCCAGATCAACAGCAACTGTTTCCCCATCCAACGCATTGGCAATGTAGCCAGACACCTTTTCCGTTCCACCCGTCGGGCTAAACACGATATCGAATACCTTCATCAGATAATCCTCCCCTTTATGAACAAATGCCCGAAACATCCGCATGCCAAAACAGGTTACAACTTTCAAGATGCCCCGCGCGAAACGCTCGCCCGACAGCATGTTCAAAGACGACCCGGGCGACAAAAAAGGGGCCTCGCACAGGCGAGACCCCTTCGAGCGCAAAATCAAACGCGTCTGTTACACGTAGAACAGGATGTCGTCGTAGGTCGGAACCGGCCAGTAGTCGGCGGCCACGATCTCCTCCATGGCATCCACGGCAGCGCGCAGCGTATCCATAGCGGGAACGACCTCGTGTGCATACACATTGGCCTGCTCCTGGCCATCGAGGGCCTCGGCCTTCTGATGCACGGCGTCGAGCGCCTTGATGGAGTCGTTGATGGCGGTGATGCCGTTGCAGAGCTTGTTGAGCGTGTTCTGCTCGCACTGCATGGCGGCCTCAGCACCGGCGGCACGAATAGTCTCGAGGCCCTTAGCGACCTTGGTGGCGTAGGCGGTAATGACCGGGCGATAGGTACGACGCGCCTCGCGAACCATCGTGGTAGCCTCGATGTTCATGAGCTTGTTGTACTTCTCGAGCTTGCAGTCGTAACGGCACTGGGCCTCGGCCTTGGTCAGGACACCCGTCTCCTCAAAGAGCGCAATGGCCTTATCGGAAACAAAGGCGGGCAGGGCGTCGGCCGTGGTCTTGTTGTTGGCAAGGCCGCGCTTCTCGGCCTCAATGGGCCACTCGTCGGAGTAACCGTCGCCGGAGAACAGGATGCGCTGGTGATCGGTCAGCACCTTCTTGCAGTACTCGAGCGCGGCGTCCTGGAACTTATCCTCGGGCGTACCCTCGAGTACGTCGGCGAAGGACTTGAGCGACTTGGCCACGGCGGCATCGAGCACCAGGTTGGAGTCGGAGACGTTCTGCTCGGAGCCGCAGGCACGGAACTCGAACTTGTTGCCGGTGAAGGCGAACGGGGAGGTGCGGTTGCGGTCGGTGTTGTCCTGCATCAGCTTGGGCAGGGTATCGGCGCCCAGGTCGAGCACGCCGCGCGTGGCATGGACGGAAGCCTTGCCATCGATGATCTTCTCGACGACCTCGGTAAGCTGGTCGCCCAGGAAGATGGACATAATCGCCGGAGGAGCCTCGTTGGCGCCCAGACGATGATCGTTGCCGGCCGAGGCAACGGAGGCACGCAAGAGCTCCTGATAGTTATCGACGGCCTCGATCACCGCGGTGAGGAAGACGATGAACTGCAGGTTGTCGAGCGGGGTGTCGCCCGGATCGAGCAGGTTCTCGGACTCGGTGCCAAGCGACCAGTTGTTGTGCTTGCCCGAACCGTTGATGCCCTCGAAGGGCTTCTCGTGCAGCAGGCAGACCAAGTCGTGGCGGGAGGCGATGAGCTTCATCTTCTCCATCATGACCAGATTCTGGTCGATGGCCTCGTTGACCTCGCCATAGACAGGGGCGAGCTCATGCTGGCAGGGAGCGACCTCGTTGTGCTTGGTCTTGGCGGGAATGCCAAGCGCCCACAGCTCATCGTCCAGGTCCTTCATATAGGCCGAGACGGTGGGGCGGATAGCGCCAAAGTAGTGCTCCTCGAGCTCCTGGCCCTTGCAGGGAGCAGCACCAAAGAGGGTGCGGCCGGTGATGACCAGGTCCCTGCGCTTGCGGTAAGCGTCTTTCTTGATCAGGAAGTACTCCTGCTCATCGCCCACGGAAGGAACGACCTTCTTGGGGGTCTTACCAAACAGCGCCAAAACGCGCTTGGACTCACGCGAGAGCGCGGTCATGGAGCGCAGCAGCGGGGTCTTCTTGTCCAGGGCCTCGCCCGTGTAGGAGCAGAAAGCCGTGGGGATGCACAGGACATCGTCCTTGATAAAAGCGGGGCTGGTGGGATCCCAAGCGGTGTAGCCACGGGCCTCGAAGGTGGCGCGCAGGCCGCCGTTGGGGAAGCTGGAGGCGTCCGGCTCGCCCTGGATGAGGTTCTTGCCCGTAAACTTGGTAATGGCGGTGCCGTCGTGGTTGGGCTCGAGGAAGCTGTCGTGCTTCTCGGAAGTAATGCCCGAAAGCGGCTGGAACCAGTGCGCGTAGTGCGTCGCGCCCTTGGAGATGGCCCAGACCTTCATGGCGTGGGCAACGGCGTTGGCCACATCCAGGTCGAGCGGCTCACCGTCCTCGAGGGTTGCAGCAAGGCGCTTCCAAATGTCCTTGGGGAGGTAGTCCTTCATGACTTCCTCAGAGAACACCATGGTCCCGAAGCGGTCAGTAAGTTCGGCCATACGGAACTCCCTTCGTATCGGCACCGCGTGAGATGCGGTGTTGATTACTAACGAACGAGTCATAGCTTAGACTCGCCGTGTTTCCGCGACATTACCGTTATGTTGCTGTCGCGAAACCAATCAATGAGGTTACCCTATCGAGGCGGCGTTGCCACCCTCAACAGCCAATCAACTGTATAAATTGCAGACCTCTCCCCACGATTTAAGGGTAGTCAATTTGGGACGGGGCTTTCTTAACTGGTATTTCGCATCAAATACCATTCAATATAGCCCCATCTTAGATTGACTACCCTGTTATAGGAAATGCCGATAGCGAAGCATTTTCGATTGGTATCCCCAAATAGCGAGAGAAACTCCACCTTAGCGCAGTGGTGCTGTAGAATCCTTGCAACAAAACATCGCACCCAGGCATCTAAAGGAGCACGATATGCGCGTCGACGAGGTTTTTAAGCAGGCAGCATCCCAGGGCACCACACCCGTTTCGTTTGAGATGTTCCCGCCCAAGGGCGAGCTAACCCTCGACACGGCTCGCGAAGTGGCAGGCAATCTGTGCAAGCTTTCACCGAGCTTTGTCTCGGTCACCTGCTCGGCCGGCGGCTCGGGTAACGGTGCCACCACCGCCCCCATCGCGCATATGATTTCGAGCGAATTCGATACACCCTCGGTAGCGCATCTCACCTGCGTGGGCCGCACCCACGCCGACATCGCCGCCAAGATTGACGAGTATCGCACCGCCGGCGTTGAAAACATCCTGGCCCTGCGTGGTGATCTTCCCGCTGGCGCGACTGAGGACGACAAGCCCGCCTCGGACTACGCCTACGCCCGCGACCTCATCCCCGAGCTCGTCGACGCCGGCTTTTGCGTGGGCGCCGCAGCCTACCCCGAGGGCCACATTGCCTGCGAGGACCTCAACGTCTCGGTCGAGCACCTCAAGCAAAAGCAAGATGCCGGCGCAAGCTTCTTTGTGACACAGCTCTTCTTTGATAACGAGTGCTTCTATCGCTTCCGCGAGCTTGCCGACAAGGCCGGCATCACCGTGCCCATTACCGCGGGCATCATGCCGTTTATGGGCAAGTCGCAGATCAGCCGCATGGTCTTTATGTGCGGCGCGTCGCTGCCCTCCCCCGTCATCAAGATCCTCGCCAAGTACGAGAACGACCCCGAGAGCCTGCAGGCAGCCGGTGTAGATTATGCTGCTCGTCAGCTTTGCGACCTTAAGGAGCACGGTGCCGACGGTCTGCACCTGTACACTATGAACCGTCCTGCAATCGCCGCGACCATTATGGAGCGCCTGGGGTAATGGAAAAACCGCACGTCGATACAACCGTTGTTGAAGTGCCGGCCGACCTTGCGTCGCCGGCGCTTTACCGTATCGACGCTGCCCACCACCCTCGTGTCGACCGTGCCGAGATGCTGCGGTATCTGGGCTACGGCGGCCAGCAGATTGAGCCCGAGCTGTCACGACGAATTGAGCTTGTGGTCGAGCGTCTGGAACTGGACATTGAGCCCCGCGGCGTGCGACGCGTGTTTGCCGTCGATGCCACGGGCGTTGACGAGCAGGGCGAGCCCTGCATCCGCTTGGTTGGCACCAATGTTGAGCTGCGGGGTCGTGATATCTATCGCCACCTTAAGGACGCCCGCCTGGCGGCGCTCATGGCATGTACCCTCGGGATGTCTGCCGAACGCCGTCTGCGCACCACGGGAGCCCAGCAGCCCCTGGAAGGCGCCGTGCTCGACGCCGCATGCTCTGCCTATGTAGAAGCCGCCGTCGAGCAGATGGACCAGCAGGTCAAGGCTGCGGCCGCTGCACACGAACTCGCCGGCAACTGGCGCTTCAGTCCCGGCTATGGCGACTGCCCGCTCTCTGCCCAGCGCTCGATCGTGGATGCGCTCAACGCCACACGGCTCATCGGGCTTACCGTCACCCCCACCAGCCTGCTCATGCCCACCAAGAGCGTGACCGCGGTGATCGGTCTGTTCGACGGCGAGGTCCACGACGCCCAGAGCCGCCCCACCTGCAATATCTGCCGTATGCACGAGCACTGCCGCTTCCGCGCCGCCCACACCACCTGCTATTCCAGCCATTAGGAGCCATCGATGTTTACTCCGCTTATCACTCATGATCTGGACGGTGCCGCGCTGGCGGCACCCGTCAATGCTGCGCGCTGCAACGGTGCCGCGTACAAAACGCGCACGATCGATGACCTTCGCATTAAGGACGATCGCCTGCGTGCCGCCATCGAGGGCACCGGGCACCTGCTGTTTGACGGCGGCATGGGCACCATGTTGCAGGCCGCCGGCATGAAGGCAGGCGCCCTGCCCGAACTGCTCAACTTTGAGGAACCCCAGGTCATAACCGATATCCAGCGTCAGTACGTCGAGGCCGGCTGCGACGTGATCACCGCCAACACCTTTGGCGCCAACGCCCACAAGCTCGACGGCGCCGCCACCGTGGCAGACGTCTTTGCCGCGGCAGTCACCTGCGCCCGCGAGGCCGGCGCCCGCTACGTCGCCGGCGACATCGGCCCCATCGGCGCCCTGCTGCGCCCCCTGGGCACCCTCAGCTTTGACGAGGCCTACGACCTCTTTGCCGAGGAGGTGCGCGCCGGCGTCGCTGCGGGCGTCGACCTCTTTATTATCGAGACCATGACCGACCTGGCCGAGATCAAGGCGGCCGTCCTCGCCTGCCGCGAGAACTCCGACCTGCCCGTCTTTGCCACTATGACCTTTGAGGAAGACGGCCGCACCTTCTTGGGCACGAGCCCCGAGGTCGCCGCCATCACCCTCGACGCCATCGGCGCCGACGTCCTGGGCATCAACTGCAGCCAGGGCCCGGCCGAGCTCCGAGGGCTCGCCGCGCGCATGCTCACCGTCACCGACAAGCCCGTTATGGTGCAGGCCAATGCGGGACTGCCCCGCGTGGACGATGACGGCAATACCGTCTTTGATATCCAGGCACCCGAGTACGCCGAGGCCGTCGCCGGCATGATCGAGGACGGCGTGAGCGTCGTGGGCGGTTGCTGCGGCACCACGCCGGCGCACATGGCGGCCTTGCGCACGCTTATCGACAACCACACGCCCAGCCCGCGCCACCGCAAGCCCAGCATGTCGGTCACGAGCGCCCAGACGGTCGTGGACCTCCCCTGCGACGGCCACAAGATCGCCGTCATCGGCGAGCGCATCAACCCCACCGGCAAAAAGCGCCTGCAGCAGGCCCTGCGCGACGGCGACCTGGACTACGTCGTGAGTCAGGGCATCAGCCAGCAGGAGCAGGGCGCCGACATCCTGGACGTTAACGTGGGCCTGCCCGAGATCGACGAGGTCAAGGTCATCCAGCAGGCCACCGAGCAGCTCCAGGGCTCCACGCTGCTGCCGCTGCAGATCGACTCCACCGACCCCGCAGCCGTCGAGGCCGCCGTGCGCCGCTACGCCGGCAAGCCCATCATCAACTCGGTCAATGGCAAACAACAGATCATGGATGAGATCTTTCCGCTGGTGGCCCACTACGGCACCAACGTCGTCGGCCTTACGCTCGACGAGGGCGGCATCCCCGATACCGCCGAGGCCCGCTTCGCCATCGCCGAGCGCATCGTGGCCGAGGCCGCCCATTACGGCATCGGCCCGGACCGCATCCTCATCGACTGCCTGGTCATGACCGCCTCGACCAACCAGCGCCAGGCTGAGCAGATTCTACGTGCCATGTCTCTGTGCAAGGAGCGCCTGGGCGTCAAGTGCGCACTCGGCGTATCGAACATCAGCTTTGGCCTGCCCGCGCGGCCGCTGCTGGGCTCGGTCTTTTTGGCCGCCGCCTTTGGTGCAGGTCTGGATGCCCCCATCATGAACCCGGGTTCCAAGCGCTTTATGGATACCGTCTACAGCTATCGCGTCCTGAGCGTTGAGGACGAGGGCTCGACCGGATACATCGAGCGCTACGCCGGCTGGACCGATCCGTACAAGATCGCCGCGAACCCGGCGGCGGCTCAGGCAGTATCGACCGACACTGTGCCCGCTGCTGGCACCGACGGCAACGACGACCCCATCCGCCACATGGTCGTCTCGGGCCGCAAGGGCGAAATCGCGGCCGAAACCGAGCGTCTGCTGGCAGATCACGACGCCATGGACCTCATCAACAATCACTTTATCCCCGCCCTCGACGAGGTTGGCGTCCTCTTTGACCAGGGCAAGTTCTTCTTGCCGCAGCTCATGGCCTCGGCCGAGGCCGCGCGCGTGGGCTTCGATACCATCAAACGCCTGATGCCCGCCGGCGAGATTGCCGACAAGGGTAAGATCTGCGTGGCCACCGTCAAGGGCGACATCCACGATATCGGTAAGAACATCGTCAAGATGTTGCTCGATAACTACGGCTACACCGTCTTTGATCTGGGTCGCGACGTCGATCCACAGGAGGTGCTCAAGACCGTCAAGGAGCGTGACATTAAGCTCGTCGGCCTCTCGGCGCTTATGACCACCACCGTCGTTGCCATGGAAGAGACCATCAAGCTGCTTCATGCCGAGGTACCGGGCGTCAAGATCATCGTGGGCGGCGCCGTACTCACCCCCGAATACGCCAAGCAGATTGGCGCAGACTACTACGCCAAGGACGCCGCCGAGAGCGCGCGTATCGCCGAAGAGGTCTTTGGGCAGTAACACAACGGAAACAACCGAGCACCAAAACGTGCCGCACACGCCACGAGACGCGTGCGGCACGTTAGAATAGATGAGACTATGCTCGTTTTGGCAGATAGGAGCGCAAGGATGGCGATCACGCCTGCAGAAATCGCGGAAACCCGCGGCATGGTTGAGGAGCAGAACCTCGACATCAGGACCATCACCATGGGTGTTTCTCTCATGGGTTGCGGTGACGAGAACCTCGACCGCATGTGCACGAAGATCTACGACCACGTGACGCACACGGCTGAGCACTTGGTCGAGACCGCCGAGAACCTCGAGCGCGAGTACGGTATCCCTATCGTCAACAAGCGCGTCTCCGTCACCCCGGTGGCGCAGATTGCCGCTTGCTGCAAGGATGAGGACCTCACCCCCATTGCGCATGCCCTCGACCGCGCGGCCGAGACGCTCGGCATCGATTACCTGGGCGGCTTCTCCGCGCTCGTCCAGAAGGGCATCGGCGACGCCGACCGCCGCGTCATCCAGTCCATCCCGCAGGCGCTCGCCACCACGAGCCGCGTCTGCTCCAGCGTCAACGTCGCCAGTCTGCGTGCCGGCATCAACATGGACGCCGTACTTATGGCCGCCCAGACCATCATCGATGCCGCTAAACTCACGGCCGACCAGGATTCCGTCGGCGCCTCCAAGTTTGTCTGCTTTGCCAATATGGTCGAGGACTCCCCGTTTATGGCGGGCGCCGTCCACGGCGGTGGCGAGGCCGACGCCGTCATCAACGTAGGCGTCTCGGGCCCCGGCGTTATGGCCGCAGCCTTGGAGACGCTGCCCGATTCCGCATCGATGATGGAAGTCGCCGAGAAGATTAAGCAGACCGCCTTTAAGATCACCCGCGCCGGCGAGCTCATGAGCCGCGAGGCCGCCCATCGCCTGGGTGTCGAGAAGGGCATCGTCGACCTGTCGCTGGCTCCCACGCCTGCCATCGGCGACTCCGTTGCCCGCATCCTCGAGATCATCGGTGTTGGCACCTGCGGTGGCCCGGGCACGACCTGCGCGCTCGCCATGCTCAACGATGCCGTCAAGAAAGGCGGCGTCATGGCCAGCTCCAGCGTGGGTGGTCTCTCCGGCGCCTTTATCCCCGTGTCCGAGGATGCCGGCATGATCGCCGCCGTCGAGGCCGGCGCGCTTTCGCTCGAGAAGCTCGAGGCCATGACCTGCGTGTGCTCCGTCGGCCTGGACATGATCGCCATCCCCGGCGACACCCCGGTCGAGACCATCGCCGGCATCATCGCCGACGAGATGGCTATCGGCGTCATCAACAACAAGACCACGGCCGTCCGCGTGATTCCCGCCATCGGCAAGGGCGTGGGCGACTGCGTCGAGTACGGCGGCCTGTTCGGCCGTGCGCCCATCATGCCGGTGAACCCCAACGCCGGCACCGTGCTTGCCCACCGCGGTGGACGCTTCCCGGCGCCGCTGAACTCGCTGAAGAACTAGCTGAGGGGTTCGGGCGAGGAGCCCCGGGGAGGGCAAATATATAAGGTCGCCTGCTCGGACAGTCCTGACTCGCACGGAGAGCACATTAAGTGCTCTCCGGCTCGTGCGGAACTCGCGATCGACCTTATATATTTGCCCTCCCCGGGGCTCACGCACAACGGGACCTCGGTTGGGTTCTATCCCTTTGGCAGTCGCTTCGCTTCTGCCCTACTTTGCTGGTATGGCGGTTTGGCGTTGGATTGGTTCTTTCTGATATATGCTGGTTGCGACTCTTCTTTTGGGAGGAGTCGCTTTTTTGTTGTGAAGGGGATGGCCCGTGGCTGATGGTGTAATTCAATCTGAGCTGCTTTCTGCGGATTGGAATGAGGAATGGATGCGCTTGCAGGCTGGCCGGCGGCGGACTGATGATTCTTTTGAGTGGGATAAAAGGGCTCGGCATTTTCGGCCGCTTGAGACTGCTCCGTATGCCCGGGACTTTATGAAGCTGCTGGCGTTAAAGCCTGGTGAATCCGTGCTGGATATGGGGTGTGGGGCTGGGTCGATTGCTATTCCGCTTGCTCAGGCTGGACATCCTGTGATTGCTGCTGACTTTTCTCCTGCTATGTTAGGCACGCTTGATGCTGGCATTGAGTACTATGGGCTCGAGGATTGCATTACACCGCTTGAGCTTGCTTGGGATGATGACTGGGATTTGGTTGGGCCGGTCGCGAAAGCGGTAGATGTTGCCTTTGCCAGTCGCTCTGTCACCACGACCAACCTAAAAGGCGCGCTTGCCAAGCTTGATCGAACGGCTCGTCGGCGTTGTGCTGTCACGATGGTCGCCAACTCCAGCCCGCGCTATGACCTGCACCTGATGAACGCCATCGGTGCCTCGGTTACCTGCAGTAATGGCTTTGTGTATGCCTTTAATATCCTCATTCAGATGGGTGCCCTGCCGCAGGTTGCGTACTTTGAATCACCTCGTCGCGATACCTTCGATAGCCTTGAGGCGGGCGTGGCGGACTTCTCCCGCATGCTCGAGCACGGTAACGAGGATAAGATTGACCGTCTGCGCGCCTACGTCGCTCAGCATATGATTGAGAATCCCCATGCCGGCGAGCCGGGGTCCAAGGGCGTGCCGCAGGGGCGCTACATGCTCGACCACGTCCGCAAAGTCCGTTGGGCGTTTATTGCATGGGAGCCGGTTTCTTCGGGCCGTCCATAGACCGCTTTCGGCCGCCGCACACGTCCGCCTGTAACCCGCGCTGTTCTCCCGCTCGGCATCCGCATTCTTTTTGAACTGGGCAAACACGCCCCACACCGCGCCGTTCCTGCGCTATCGTGGGACAGCTCACGTAGATTAAGGCCCCATCGTGGGGCGCCCCATAACATAGAAAGCGAGAACCCATGGCACTGACAGGAGCCCAGGTCAAGCAGCTTCGCAGCATGGCCCATCACCTCAACCCCGCCATCATCATCGGCAAGTCCGACATCAACGAGGGCACCGTCGAGCAGACGGTCGCCTACCTGGAGAAGCACGAGCTCGTTAAGTGCTCCGTACTCGACGGTTCCAGCCTTTCCGCCCGCGAGGCCGCCGAAGAGCTCGCCGATCGCTGCCATGCCGAGGTCGTCCAGGTTATCGGCCGCAAGTTCTCGCTGTATCGCGAGTCCTCGCGCAAGGACATCGAGAAGATTAAGCTCGTCTAAGAGCCAACGATCCGGCGAGCCAACATACATCAAGCTTGCGAGCGTCCGAGCAATTCGGACGCTCTTTTTTTATCGCTCGACGAGCACGCGGTTAAGCCTGCCCTCCACCAAGCGCTCGTACAGACGCCGCGTCTCGGGCTCGGGCACGCCATTGACCTGCTCCCTCAGGTGATGCATATGCCCACTGTACAGCTCGACGATATCGCGTCGTCGCCCCGCCGCACCGTAGACGCGCATAGCGCAACGCACCATGTCCTCGCGCGCCGTCTCTTGCTGCAACCCCGACTCCACCAGCCATACCGCCGACTGCAGGTCGTTTTCTTCTAGGGCGGCATTCGCGCCCCGAATCATACAGTCGATATACTTCGATTCCATAATGCGCCGCATACGCAAAAAGTAGGTGGGATTACAGCCATTGGGAACATACAACGGGCCGGCATAGAGCTGCTCGATCTTAAGGCACAGCTCAATCAGATGGGGTCCGCGCGCACCCGTGCGATTTCCCAAAACTTCGCGGCTTATCTGATCAAACAATCGCACGTCGGTCTTGACGTAATCGCCGTTAAGCCCAATGCACTCGTTTTGGATCAGCACGCACGACTTGCCGTCCGGTGTCGGCCCCAAGGCCGAACGCAGGCGCGATATCGTCGAGTACAGATTGTTACGGGCGCTATTGAACTCGGCATGGGGCCACAGCTCCATAGCCAGCGTCTCGCGGTCGACCAGTGCATCCATGCCCAGCGCAAGCCGCTCGGCAAGCGTCGCCGCTTTCTTGCGGCGCCACATCTTATCCGTGATGGGAAACCCGTCGCGCTCGGCGCGAAACGCCCCAAACATGCGGATCTCGATATGGCCAATCACATCGACACCCTCGGCATCGCCAGCCTGGAACAGACGCTCGCCTTCGCCCTCAAAGTCGTCACGCAGCGAATACCGCGACAGCTCGCGCACCGGGAGCTTCTTTCGAATTCTAGCGGCCGGCTCACCCAGACAATGCATCGCAAGGCGCGCAAACAGCCGATACGACGGATCCAAAATCCCTGGGCGATTCATGGACATCCAGGCTGCAAGGTCGCTATCGCGGCCCGCGGAGGCCAAATGCAGCGCCACCATCCATGCCTCGGCACCACCGACCTGCGTTCGGCTCAAATCGAGCAGCTCTGCCTCTTCGCGCACCGATACCATCGATGTATTGCGTAAGTACGCCGCGCGCTCTAGCAGCAGTGCGTTGTCGCGTATGTATCCAATCGATTCCTCGGCAAGTCTGAGCACCTGCACCGCACGGAATTTGGCATTGACCGGACGCCCCTCAACCAGCGACTGCCAGCCTTCCAGTATCAAGCCAAACAACTGGACTTGATTGTCACGCACGCGCACGGCAAAACGGTCGAGCTCATTGAATGCCTGCTCGTCGGTCACCGGCATGCCGGCAAGCAGACGCCGCGCCGATAATACCATGCGCACCCAGATGGCGAGCGCTCGGATTCCACGCGCTTCGAGCGCCTCGAGCGTCAGGGCCATCTCGTCATCACGCTCGTCAGTCCCTGCATACGACCCATCAAATAGCTCCGTCAACATGCGGTCCGCCCGCACAAACGTCCCCGCGATATCGAGCTCACAATCGTACGCCTTATCCGTTTTGAGCCCCGCGAGGATCTCGCCGCCCTTCGCCCGCTCGGTCAGCCCATGCTTTATCTCGACATGTGCGGACAGCATGTCGAGTGCGGCACAAGACGCCTCACTCTCCAACGTTGCATGGCTTGCCGGAAGCCCCAGACCACCATCTCCATAACAGGCAGCCGTAAACGCGTGCGCCACCTTCCACGACACGGGATCGAGCTCGCAAATCGCTTGCTCGCCCGCATGCTCGATAATTGAGGCCATATACCGCGCGAGCTTTGTATTGGAGACGCTCACCGCCGCCAGATAGATGCCGAGCGCCTCGTCAGGCGTCGGCTCCGATGCCTGGCCATCTGACTCGGTCTTTCCCAGCGCCGCGCGGCAAACATCCCCTCCATGCCCCGTCAGGGCCAGATCGACCCCATACTGCCCGGCAAGCTCCAACACCGCACTGCGGTCCAAAAACGCGTCAGCAAGGTCCATCGCGGTATCGCAGCGCCCCGCTTTAATCAATATACGCGCCGCCCGCACAACGAGTTCGGGGCGAATTTCGGCGACCAGCTTGCGCAATCGCAGACGCGCGTTGTCCTCGGTACCCAAGCAGGTAAAGCTCCGGTCTGCCGGATCAACGCCAAAAATGGGATAATCGCGGACAAGATAGGACTGGTCAATCGCCGAAAGTCTAACGCCGCAAGCCTCGAGCTCCGAAATATTGCCCTCACCCATTAAGACCATCAAGCATGCCACACTAAACAGGGCGGTGTTCTCGAGCGACACCAGATCAACAAGTGCCGCACCGTAGATATTGACGATCTCGTTTTCGAGCATCTGGGCAACGTCTCCCTGCCCGTATAGTCCCGACTGCATAGCCGAGACGAGCTCGGGCACGCCCTGCGTAAGCTGATAGAAGTCGAGCGATGTGCTGATCGAAAACGCAGATGCCCACGCCGAATACTCATAGGCATGCACCTTGAGCATCTGCGCGTTGACTTTAATCGAATCGCCTAGTCCATGAATCAGCTGGCGATTCGAAGGACGGCAGCTCATAAAGACCCCAACCCCCATAGCACGCAGGCTTCGGATTCGGTCGATCAGCTCCTCGGTCTCGCCCTGGCTGAGGTTAGGCACGTTATCGATTGCAATCAGGGAGTGCGGCTTGTCCTTAAGCTCTTCGGTAACGACCTCGAGCTGCATAAACACTTCGCGCCCAATGGCGCGGTCTGCCTCAATGATCCGCACGGGACCTCGCGTCGGATCGTTTTTAACCTCTTGGGCATACTGCAGCAGCACCGAGGTTTTCCCAAAGCCATCAGGCGCGTAGAGGACTACGATGCCGGCCTTTCGGCCCTTGGCGATAAGTTCGTTCATCAAGCGATCGCGCCGCACCGTATAACTACTGCCCAGCGGCATAAGCTCGAGGTCGTCCATATTGCCCAAATCGTTAACCATGCCCGCTCCTCAACTCGACCACATGGACACCGTAACGCTAGACCATATGTATCGCTAGATGAATAGAGCGATGCTACGGTTTAGGATGTTTGTTGGTACGCAAATGGCAAGTTTTTGTTCAGCGTGGTCCGATTGAAACTTATCCCCCAACCAATCAGTCTTTGCGCAGGTCAATGCGCTTGCCAGCTTGTCCCATCCTTTGGCAGTGTACCTCAAATGAGCGCTGTTCAATTGTGTTGCGCAACTCACCTAACGCCAGCTACCGTCTACGACCTTTTCATAGCATTTATGCATAGTATCTGTTATGGAATGAATCATGCTGCACCTGACGCACCCGTCAAGTTCGCGGCAAGATTTTCGTCAAGCACGCGGCGCGCGCTCAGCAAAAAGGCCCCCGCAAAGCGGAGGCCTTCGGCAAAGCTATGTCGAGGTGATAGGCTATCGCTACTTGCAGAGCGAAAGGGCGGCCTCGTCGGCAACGACAACGCAGTTGGTGTGCAGTTGCAGGATCGAGGCAGGGCACTGGGGGGTAACCGGACCATAGCACATGTCATGCACGGCCTGCGCCTTGGCCTCGCCGTTGGCGACGACCAGGATCATGCGGGCATACATGATGGTCTGGGTGCCCATGGTATAGGCCTGACGGGGCACGTCGTCGATGCTGTCGAACAGGCGGCTGTTGGCCTGAATAGTGCTCTCGGTAAGGTCGACACAGTGCGTACCCTTGGAGAAGTGGTCATCGGGCTCGTTGAAGCCAATGTGACCGTTGTTACCGATGCCGAGCAGCTGCAGATCAGGGTAACCGGCAGCAGCGACGATTTTGTCGTACTCAGAGCAGGCAGCGGCAGCGTCGGGATTGGAACCATCGGGCACATGCGTGTTGTTCAGGTCGATGTTAATGTGATCGAAGAAGTTCTTACGCATAAAGTAGTGGTAGCTCTGGGGATCGTCGTGCGAAAGGCCACGATACTCGTCGAGATTGTAGGTGCTGACCTCGGCAAAGTCGACGTCACCCTTCTCGTACCAAGCGGCGAGCTGCTTGTAGGCGCCAATCGGGGTGGAGCCGGTGGCAAGACCCAGCACGCAATCGGGCTTGAGGATAACCTGGGCCGAGATGATATTGGCGGCCTTGCGGCTCATATCCTCGTAGTCTTTAGCTTTAATGATCTTCATTACGCGTCCTTTCTCGTACAAGAGAGGCAAGGCTCTCCTTACAAGCACTTGCCCGCGGCCCGCGTCGGCCGCAACCAACGTGTGCGGCCACCAGGGCGAGGTCGCGTAATGTATGTGTCTCGTGTCTAGCCGCGTCGAGGCCCCTGCCCGTCCACGGTGACCCAAAGCTGTTTAGCTTCGGACAAGTCCCATCTTGCCACGGAGGGCGCCCTCTTTCAAGGGCTGTCTCTTATACACATCTCCGAGCCCACGAGACGCGTAGTAATCTC
>URCU01000002.1:0-48022 GCA_900546425.1 uncultured Collinsella sp.
GGAGATGTGTATAAGAGACAGGTCCAGCATAAGGTTCACCTTGAGCACGTTGACCGTGGGCTCGCCGAACACGCCGAGGAAACGACCCTTGGTGCACGCGGCGATGATGTCGTGCACCTCGTCCTCACTTTTGCCCGTAGCTTTGGCAAGGCGCGGGACCTGGTACTCGGCGGCATCCGGAGAGATCTCCGGGTCGAGGCCGGACCCCGAACACGTCACCAGGTCGACGGGCACAGCGTCCATATCGGCATCGGGATTGGCGGCGCGGATCTTCTTCACGCGCGCATCTATCAGCTGCCGATACTCCTCACTCGCCGGGGACAGGTTGGACGGGGCACCATACGCCATGAGCTCGCCGTCTTCGCCTTCGACAATTGACACGTTCTGGATACGACCCCACATGTGGGCTTCGTCATCGAAGTTCTGGCCGATGAGCTCGGAACCCACAACCTTGCCGTCGACCGTAATAAGCGATCCGTTCGCCTGGTACGGAAACGCAAGCTGCACGACGCCGGTCACCACGAGCGTGTACCCCAGGCCGCAGACGATGGTAAACAGCGCGAACACGCCAAGTGCGCGCGATGCGATACCTTTGAACATACAAACCTCCACTTACATAATGCCGCAGAACGCGAGCAGCATGTCGATGAGCTTGATAAATGCGAACGGGGCAACGATGCCGCCCAGACCCCATACGAGCAGGTTGTGGGTCAGCAGCTGTCCGGACGGTACCTCGCGGTACTTAACGCCCTTCAGCGCGGCCGGGATCAGCGCGACGATAACGAGCGCGTTATAGATGATGGCCGAAAGAACCGCGGACAGCGGGCTTGCCAGACCGAGGATGTTGAGTGCGCCAAGGCCCGGGTAGATCGGCGAGAACAGGGCCGGGATGATAGCGAAGTACTTCGCCATGTCGTTGGCGACCGAGAAGGTCGTAAGCGAACCGCGGGTCATGAGCAGCTGCTTGCCGATACGCACGACCTCGATGAGCTTGGTGGGGCTGGAGTCGAGGTCGACCATGTTGCCGGCCTCCTTGGCAGCCTGGGTGCCCGTGTTCATGGCCACGGCGACATCCGCCTGCGCCAGCGCCGGCGCGTCGTTGGTGCCGTCGCCGGTCATGGCGACCAGGTGGCCCTCACGCTGGAACTCGCGGATCTTCTCGAGCTTGCCCTCAGGGGTGGCCTCGGCCAGGAAGTCGTCAACGCCGGCCTCGGCGGCGATTGCCGCGGCGGTGAGTGGGTTGTCGCCCGTCACCATGATGGTCTTGATGCCCATCTTGCGCAGGTCGGCGAACTTCTCCTTAACGCCGGACTTGATGATGTCCTTGAGGTACACAACGCCCAGCACGCGGCAGTTCTTGGTCACGACCAGCGGGGTGCCGCCGGCCTTGGCGATGCGCTCGACGGCCTCGTCGCACTCCTGGGAGAACACGCCGCCGGCTGCCTCCACATAGGTGCGCACGGAATCGGCAGCGCCCTTGCGGATCTCATTGCCCTCGTAGTTCACACCGGACATGCGGGTCGCCGCGGTGAAGGGGATGAACTCCATACCCTTATCCTCGAGTGTGCGGCCGCGTAGACCGAACCGCTCCTTGGCGAGCACGACGATGGAACGGCCTTCGGGGGTCTCGTCGGCCAGCGAGGAAAGCTGGGCGGCATCGGCCAGCTCCGCGGGATCGATGCCGTCGACCGGGATGAACTCGGCGGCTTGGCGGTTACCCAGGGTGATGGTGCCGGTCTTGTCGAGCATGAGGATGTCGACGTCGCCGGCGGCCTCGATGGCGCGGCCGGACATGGCCAGCACGTTGGCCTCGTTCAGACGGCTCATGCCGGCGATGCCGATGGCGGAAAGAAGGGCGCCGATGGTAGTAGGAGCCAGGCACACGAGCAGCGCCACGAGCGTGGTCACGGCCGTGGGGTTGTCCATGTCGTTAAGACCGACCGAGAAGCAGGAGTAACAATACAGGGCCAGCGTGACCAGGATAAAGACGATGGAGAGGGCCACCAGGAAGATCTCCAGAGCGATCTCGTTAGGGGTCTTCTTGCGCGCGGCACCCTCGACCATCGCGATCATCTTGTCCAGGAAGCTCTGGCCGGGCTCACTGGAGATCTTGACGATGATCCAGTCGGACAGCACCGTGGTACCGCCGGTAACGGCAGAGCGGTCGCCGCCGGCCTCGCGGACCACGGGGGCGGACTCGCCGGTGATGGCGGACTCGTCAACGGAAGCAGCGCCCTCGATGACGTCGCCGTCGCCGGGAATCTGCTCGCCGGCGCGTACGATCACCAGGTCGCCGCGCGTGAGCTCGGTGCCGGGAACGACGGTGAAGTGCTCCTTGTCCTCAACGGACTCGATGCGATGGGCCTCGACATCCTTCTTGGCCGCACGCAGGGAATCGGCCTGGGCTTTACCGCGGCCCTCGGCAAGCGCCTCGGCGAAGTTCGAGAACAGGTCGGTAAGCCACAGGATGACCGCGATGGCGACCACATAGTAGGTGGGCACACCCGCGTCCTGCACACCGAAAATGGAAGCGACGGCCAGGACGGAGGTCATGACGGCGGAAAGCCACACCAGGAACATGACCGGGTTTTGAATCTGGACGCGAGGATCCAGCTTGGCAAATGAGTCGCGGACCGCGCGGCCCATCATGTCTTTTTGCATAGTCATAAATCTGCGCCCTCCTTTACGCAATCATCTGGAAGAACTCGGCAACGGGGCCAAGCGCCAGGGCCGGGAAGAAGCTCAGGGCACCGATCAGCAGAACGATGAACACGAGCAGGAATACGAACATGCCGTTGGTGGTAGACAGGGTACCGGCGCTCTCGGCGACCTTGCCCTTCTTGGCCAGCGAGCCGGCGATAGCCAGCGTACCGATGATAGGCATGAAGCGGGCGAACAGCATCTCGAGGCCGAGCATGACGTTGATCCAGGGAATGTTGCAGTTCATGCCTGCAAACGCCGAGCCGTTGTTGCCGCCGCATGAGGTGAAGGCATACAGCGCCTCGGAGAAGCCGTGCGCGCCACCATTGTTGAGCTGGTCGGCAAGACCGGGCACCATGCAGGCGATGGCCGAGCACACCAGAATGGCAAACGGAGTTGCCAAGCACAGGACAACTGCCCAGCGCATCTCGCCCGGCTCGATCTTCTTGCCCAGGAACTCAGGCGTGCGTCCGACCATGAGGCCGGCGATGAACACTGTGAGGATGGCGAAGCCAATCATGCCGTACAGGCCGCAGCCCACGCCGCCGAAGACGACCTCGCCCAGAGCAATCTGGAGCATCTGGACAAAACCGCCCAGCGGGGTGTAGGAGTCGTGCATGGAGTTAACCGAGCCGTTGGAAGCAGCCGTCGTGAAAGCGGACCAGGTAGAAGAGGAGGCGATACCGAAACGGCTCTCCTTGCCCTCCATGTTGCCGCCGGCCTGGCCGTCGGTCATCTCGATGTTGACCGCTCCGCCATCGGCCAGCTGCGGGGTGCCCGCATGCTCGTTGACGGCGATGATGCCGGTGAAGATCACCAGCAGGATGAACATGGCGGCAAAGATGGCCTTGCCCTGCTTGGTGTTCTTGACGCCGATACCGAAGGCGAAGCAACAGGCGGCCGGGATCAGCAGCAGGCTGGTCATCTCGATGATGTTGGTGAAGGCGCTGGGGTTCTCATACGGATGGGCGGAGTTCACGCCGAAGAAGCCGCCGCCGTTGGTGCCGGACTGCTTGATGGCGACCTGAGGAGCCGCGGGACCCTGGGGCAGGAACTGCTCGGTGACCACACGCGCGCCCTCGACAACCTTGCCGTCGACCTTGACCGTGTCGCCCTCAATCTGGGCGCCGTCGATGACGCTCCAGCCGCCGTCTGCATTAGGCTGAACAGCGACGGGTTCTACGAGCTCAGCCTTCTGAGCCGGCTGGAAGTTGGAGATGACGCCACCGGCAGCCAGGCAGATGCCGAACACGAGGTTCAGCGGGATGAGCACATACAGGACGGTGCGGGTGAGGTCGACCCAGAAGGAACCCAGACCCTGCTCCTTGACCTGACGGAAGCCGCGGATCAGCGCGAACATGACCGCGATACCGGTGCCAGCGGAAACGAAGTTCTGCACAGTGAGACCCATGAACTGCACAAGGTAGGACAGGGTGGTCTCACCGGAGTAGGACTGCCAGTTGGTGTTGGTTATGAAGGAAGCAGCCGTATTGAACGACAGGTCCCATGACACACCCGGCAGGTGCTGGGGATTGCCTGGCAAGAAGGACTGAAGCGCCTGGAGTGCCACAAGAGTCACGAGGCCGATCCCCGAAAAGACCAGCACGCTCGCCAGATAGCGCCTACACCCCATCTGTTCTGCCGCGTCGATGCGAAGCAGACGATAGACGCCACGCTCCACAGGAGCAATCACAGGCGACAGGAACGTATGCTCACCATCCATGATATGGGCCATGAACCGACCGAGCGGAACGGCCAGGACGACGAGTACGGCAAAGTACAAGATGTACTGAATCGCAGCGTCCATAGTTTACGAATCACCCCTCATCAGAATGTAGATGTAATAGATAAGAAGTCCAATGCAGACGACTCCGATGATGGGAATGAGGATGTCCATTTACCGCCCCTTTCACACGCGGTCCGATGTCTCGGACGCCTGCCCTCGCAAGCGTCTGGGGACAGTAAACGCTTCTAGGGATTAAAGAGGCGTGAGGGCCGGGGCTCACGTCCTTAAGATGCCGTAAAGATGCAGGTAGAAAGCACTATTGCAGCTGCAGTGCGTCTATACTCGACCTCGCGAGCATACAGTGGTGTCTTCACCGCGTATGCACGCATGGACAACGCTTCAGAAAGGCTACGCTATGCAGCGCGACGCATCGGACACTCGCGTCAATCCAGACCTCATCCTCAAGGCAATTGAGAAAGACGGGGTCGCCGATGACACTCGAACCAGCCGGGGACACCTCAAAATTTTCTTTGGCTACGCTGCTGGCACAGGCAAAACCTATGCGATGCTTCAAGCCGCCCACGCCGCCAAGCGGCGAGGTGTCGACGTCGTCGCGGGATACATCGAGCCGCACGAACGTCCGGCAACTGCCCATCTTGCACAAGGGCTTGAGAACGTGCCCTGTAAACTCATCGAGCACAACGGCATTGCGCTCAGCGAGTTCGATCTAGATGCGGCTATCGAACGCGCCCCTCAGCTCATCCTTGTCGACGAGCTCGCCCATACGAATGCGCCGGGGTCTCGCCACGACAAACGCTATCAAGACGTCGAGGAACTTCTACATGCGGGCATCGACGTCTATACGACCGTGAACGTTCAGCATATCGAGAGCCTAAACGACATGGTTGCATCCATCACCGGCGTTGTCGTGAGCGAACGAATCCCCGACCGCATCTTCGATGATGCCGACCAGGTCGAGCTCGTCGACATAGAGCCCGAAGACCTACTTGAGCGCCTTCGCGCCGGCCTCGTCTACCGTCCCGCACAAGCCGACCGAGCGCAACAGCATTTTTTTACCGTCGAGAACCTCACCGCACTCCGAGAAATCGCGCTGCGCCGCTGCGCCGATCGCACCGGTCACCTCACAGACGCCGCACGCGTGCTGGGAAACCGTGACTACTACACCAGGGAGCGTATCTTAGTCTGTGTCTCCCCGGCGCCGACCAATCCCCGCATCGTCCGTGCCGCCGCACGCATGGCGAAAGCGTTTCGCAGCGAGCTCGTCGCCCTGTTCGTAGAGAGCCCGCGCACGCAAGCCATGAGCGATGATGAGCGCGCCAAGCTTGCAGCCAATATCGCCCTAGCCGAGCAGCTCGGAGCACATATGGAAACCGTCTATGGCGACGACATCGCGTTTCAGATCTCCGAGTTCGCGCGCCTGTCGGGTATTTCGAAGATCGTCATGGGGCGCACGGGCGAGCGCAGCAGCGTCCGTCAGGCCCTCTTCGGCCGCAAATCTCTCGTAGAACAGCTCATAACATTCGCCCCGAACCTCGACATTTACATCATTCCAGACCAGTCGACTCCGCCCTCCCGGTCCAAAGGACGCCGCCATGCGCTCGCCCTGCAGCCGCCCAGCAGCCGAAACGTGCTTCGCACGCTGGCTCTCTCTCTTGCCGCCACGGCGATTGGCACGGCTTTCCGCCATCTGGGATTTGCCGATTCCAGCATCATATCCCTCTATATCTTCACGGCCCTGCTGACCGCCGTCACCACGACGGGGCGTATCTGCACGATCGTATCGAGCGTGCTCTCTGTAGTGCTTTACAACTTCTGCTTCGTCACGCCTCTGTTTTCGCTCGCCAGCTACGACCGAAGCTATCTGGTCACGTTCGGCATCATGTTCGCCACCGCTATGGTCGCCGGCGAGTTAACTGCGCGCATCGCCGACAACGCCCGTACATCCGCCGAGAACGCATTCAAAACGCGCGTACTCCTCGAAACGAACCAGCTCTTGCAGCAAGCCCATAGCGCGGAGGAGTGCGCCCGCGTCGCCATGAACCAACTCGTCAAACTGCTAAAACTCGACGTGGTCTTCTACCCCGCCGAACACGGCACGCTCGGCAAGGCGCTCTATGAGTCCGCTGGCACCGAAAACCGACCCGCGTCGCTGCTCACCGACTACGAGCGCGCCGTTGCAACCTGGACCTACACCAACAACAAGCGCGCGGGCGCAAGCACGCGGACCCTGCCTGAGGCGCGCTGTCTCTACCTCGCGGTTCGCACCGGCGACAAGGTATTCGGTGTCATCGGCATCGCCCTGGAGGGGCGCGAGATCGAAGCCTTCGAGCATTCGATCGTCCTATCTATCGTAGGTGAATGCGCCTTGGCGCTCGAAAGCGACCGGGCGGCGCAAGAGCGCGAAGAGGCTGCGGTCTTGGCGAAAAACGAGCAGCTGCGCGCCAACCTTTTGCGCTCCATCGGCCACGATTTGAGGACACCCCTCACGGCTATATCCGGATCTGCGGCAATCCTTCGGAAGAGCGACGAGAAGCTCAGCCTCGAACAACGCTGCGATCTTGCCGATGCCATCTACGACGACTCCCTCTGGCTTATCGATACCGTGGAAAACCTCCTCGCCATCACACGCGTCGAGGACGGCACCATTCGCCTCAACTTAACATCCGAGCTCATCGACGAGGTCATCGAGGCCGCCCTCAGCCATGTCGCCCAAGCATCGCATGGACGTGCCGTCACCATCGAGCACACTGACGACATCCTGCTGGTACGCATCGACGTCCATCTCATCATGCAGGTGCTTACGAATCTCATCATGAACGCCTTCAAATACACGCCCGAGGACTCGACTGTCACCATCAGCGCACGTCGCGAGGGTGAGTTCATCGTGGTGGACGTCGCAGACGATGGGCCGGGTGTAGCAGACTGCGACAAGCCTCATATCTTTGAGCGCTTCTTCACCTCAAGCAATACGCGGCCCGTGGATTCGCGTCGAAGCATCGGCCTTGGGCTGTCGCTCTGCCGCTCCATCGTGGAGGCGCATGGCGGCGTCATCGAAGTTCGCGACAACCACCCCCATGGGGCCGTCTTCCGTTTTACCCTGCCTGCCGAGGAGATCGAGATTCATGAATAATGCCGCTAAGCCACGCGTCCTCTTGGTCGAAGATGACCTGACCGTTCAAAACCTCGTTTCGACCGCGCTTGACCTTCACGGCTATGTCGTGAGCAAGGTTTGCAACGGCCAGGCCGCCATCATGGATGCGGTGTCGCACGGCCCCAGCCTCATCATGCTCGACCTCGGCCTTCCCGACATTGACGGTATCGAGGTCATCACGAAGATCCGAAGTTGGTCGGCAGTCCCCATTATCGTCATTTCGGCGCGCACCGAAGATTCCGACAAGATTGCAGCACTTGACGCAGGGGCAGACGACTACCTCACCAAGCCCTTTTCTGTGGATGAGTTGCTCGCGCGCGTCCGTGCGAATTTGAGGCGCTCCTCGATGGCGTCGAGCGAGTCGACAGAAGCGAGCACGTTCGACAACGGTCCGCTGCATATCGACTACGCCGCGGGATACGCGACGAAAGACGGACGCGAGCTCTCGCTCACCCCAACCGAGTACAAATTGCTCGTCCTTCTGGCGAAAAACGTCGACAAGGTGCTCACCCACACCTTCATCACCCGCGAGATATGGGGCACGAGCTGGGACAGCGATCTGGCGAGCCTGCGCGTGTTCATGCGCACCCTGCGCAAGAAGATCGAGGCAGACCCCTCTCACCCCAAGATGATTCAGACGCACATGGGTGTCGGGTACCGCATGCAGCGTCTCTAGCCCGCCCAACAAAAAGTTGCGATGGAATACGGAGTAGATAAGGCTTTTGACAGCCAAAACAGTCCGTATTTCACCGCAACTAATGGATGGGATGTGTTAGAGACCCAAATAGGCAGTCATGCCTTCGACGGCGAGCTTGGCGCCTGCCACGGCATGAACCACGGTGAGCGGGCCGTTAACCACATCGCCGGCGGCAAAGACACCGGGCACGGTGGTCATGCCGTTCTCGTCGACCGAAAGCAGGCCGCGATGGTCGGTCTCCAGACCACCCGTCGTAAGCACAAGCTTGTCCTTGGGCACCTGCGAAGCCGCAATCACAACTGTGTCGGCAGACGCATGGTCGAGCTCTTCCTCGTAGCCCACCACATTGTTGTCCTCGTCAAAGATAGCCGTCTCGAACACCGGACCGTTATCGTCGATGGCGCAGATCGCCTTGCCGCACACAATCTCGGCACCGTCAAGCTCGGTCAGCTCCACCTCATCATCGATGGCAGAGATATGGCGCGATCGAGCATACACGGTGACCTTACGAGCACCCGAGCGCAGCGCCGTGCGGGCCACATCCATGGCCACGTTACCGGCACCGATGACCGCCACATTCTGTCCGATCGCCACGCTCGAGGGATCGACCAAGTAATCGATACCAAACAGCACGTTGCCGCGCGACTCGCCGGGAATACCCAACTTGCGAGCTCGCCAGGTACCGGTACCAACAAAGACCGCATCGTAGCCGTCGCGCAGCAGGTCGTCGATATGCAGCGCGCCACCGATGGTGGTCGAGGGGCGCACGCGCACGCCAAGCGAGCACATCACGTGACGGTACTTTTGTACGAGCGCACGGGGCAGGCGGAACTCGGGGATACCGTACTCCAGCACACCGCCGATCTCGGGGCGCTGTTCAAATACCGTGACGGCACAGCCCAGCTGGGCCATCTTAATGGCCACGGTAATACCGGCGGGACCGGAACCGACCACGGCAACCTGTTTGCCGCACGACGGCGTGGGCTTCCACTCCTTACGATCCAAATACGCTGTCGAGATATAGTTCTCGATGCTCGAGAAATGCACGGGTGTGCCCTTGCGGCCCTGGATGCAAGCGCCCTCACACTGGCCCGAATGGTTGCACACCACGGAGCAGACCGCGCTCATGGGATTGTTCTGGAACAGCAGCTCGCCCGCCTCTTCTAGACGACGCTGTTTGAACAGGTCGATGACCTGCGGAATAGGCGTCTGAACCGGGCAGCCCTTAATCTGACAGAACGCCCTTTTACAACCTAGGCAACGATTCGCCTCTTCGACAATGTGGATAGCCACGCAACTCCCCTTTTAATGCAATCCAATGGGGGCGACGATAAAGACCCTTCACCGCCGCCCCCATACAGGTAATCTCAATCTGCCGACACAGCAAAAGCCAATGCTATAACTCGCGATGCGAAGCCCCGCAGCGAGCGGACATGTGCTCGAGTGTCGCCAGGCAGTCAGCCGCCGTCGCCGGCACACTGTTCTCGACCACGCAGGGAATCCCAGGGCAGGCGGCAGCCGCCCAGGCCACTACGGGCTCAAAGTCATAGCGACCCGTCTCGCCCACGCCATGACACACCAGACGTGAACCCGTACCGTCGCACCAACCGGCTTCGTCCTCGTTATCAACGACCTCAAAATCCTTGGCGTGCAGCACGCGAATCTTGCTGCCGCATAAATAGAGCATGCGCGCGGTGATTTCCTGCGCTTCGTCAACGACGCTGGGGTGCAGCAGCGACACTGGGTCATAGATCACGCCGAGCGACGGGCTCGAGACGCGCTCCAGCACCTCACGGCAGCGATCTGGCGTGTTGACCGTCTCGTTCCAACCGGGCTCAATTAGAACCTGACCGCCCACGACCTCGGCCCGATCGCAGACGTGTGCGAGTCCGTCCATAAAAGCCTCGAGTGCCTCATCAGTCGTGCGGTCGTCAGCAACGCGGTTCTGCGCATTGGGGCGACCGGTCTCGGTACCCACCGGGCATCCGCCGAGCATCTGGGCAAAGTTCAAGCACGCCTCGTACTCGGCAAAGTTATCCATGAGCTGTTGGCGATCGGGCGTCGCCAGATTCTTATAGCAGCCGAGCACGGCGACCGAAACGCCCGCCTCGTCGAGCACCGCACGCAAATGGTCGGCAAGCTCGCGGGTCAGGCCGCCTCGATCGATCCCCATCGATGCGTAGAGCACCTTGCTCGGCAGCTGAATGCACGAAAAGCCCAGCTCTCCCGCCATGCGAATGCGTTCCTCGACGGTCCCCTGCGGAAGGTCGTGCAAACGTACGCCCGGAGTAATAGCCCCCACGTTATTCACATCCCTTATGAGCGTTGATGCCCGGGGTGTATCCGCCAAACGGGTCCTCGATGGAGCACACGCCCGAGGGGGCGAGCGGATCGCGCTTACCGGCCAACTTGTCGTGATGCATGGTCTCGATATAGGCAAGCACCAGCGGCGCCACACCCTTTGCATCATTTTTGACCACGGGCTCGCTCATGTAGTAATCAAACGTGCCCTCGCGGTGTGCGGTGTTGCCCAGGCCCGCAACCAGGCAGATGTTGTCGAGCGCCAGCTGCCCGTCATACTCGGACAGGCAGGTCTCGCAGATGCCGTCGAAGGCGCGACGGCCGTACTGGTAGTAACGCTCGCCCAGCACGCCCAGACGCACGCCCTTCATGATGGCGTTGGCAAAGATGGCGCTGCCCGACTCCTCCAGGTAGTTGGGGGCGATATTGGGCAGGTTGATGACCTGGTGCCACATGCCGGTCTTCTCGTCCTGATACGGCAGCATGGCGTCGATCAGATCGTGGAACATCTTGCGGATCTCGTCCTTCTCGGCCGACATCGAAGGCGGCATAAGCTCCCAGGTGTCGATGAGCGCCATGGCAAACCAGCCCTCGGCGCGCAGCCAGAAGTTAGCCGAAAGGCCGGTGACCGGGTCGCACCAGAACTGTTTGCGGCTCGCGTCGTAAGCGTGATAGTACAGACCGTTGAGGGGGTTGCGCATCAGGTCATGCACAACCTGGAACATATGGAAGCTATCCGAGCAGGCACGACGGTTGTGGAAGCTCAGCTCATACTGCATGTAGAACGGCTGCGCCATATACATGCCGTCGAGCCAGATCTGGTTGGGGTAGACGGCCTTGTGCCAAAACACGCCCTCTTTGGTACGCGGCTGGGTTTCGAGCTGACGATAGATGGTATCCATGGCGGCGCGATACTTGGGCTTGCCCACCAGGTCATAGAGCTTGTAGAGGGTCTTGCCCGCATTGACGTTATCGAGGTTGTACTCCTGCGGGTTGTAATGCTTGATGGTGCCGTCGTCCTGGACAAAGAAATCGATGTAGTCATCGGCAAAGGTCAGGTAGCGCTGCTCACCCGTGATCTCGTACAGCTCGATGAGCGCCTTGATCATGCAGCCGTCGATATAGTTCCAGGTGTTCTCCTTGCCGGCGCGAATCTTTTCGATATTCCAAGCCGGCGCCTGCGGCGTAGAGGTTTCGATCAACTGCTCGATATAACGGTCCAGGATTTGATTGCAACCCATTGCTGTCCCCTCTGACATAAACGATAGGTGAACGTTACCCCTAGTGTAACGCGAACGGGGAATATAGGGTGAACGTTAACCCTATATTCCCCGCAAACGGCAGACTTTTAGCGGCAAACGGCGGTGAGACCCGCGGCGATGCGATGCGCCAGGCGCTCATAGCCGGCAGGACTGTAATGCAGACCGTCCGGCATATAGAGCTCGCGGTGCTCCGGCAAAAACGGGCTGATGCCGCTTTGCGCATACAGGTCAATCACCGGAACGGAGTAACGGTCACAGACCTCCAGCATCGCTCGCACGTAGGCGTCTTGCGTCAGACCCAAATGGTTCGCCTCATCGCTTGCCGGGATATCCTTCTCGTGCTTACCACTCGTCTTGCATGGCGTCATAAACACGAGCTTTGCCTGAGGTGAGCGCGCCGTGATGGTTCGGATCAGGTAATCGAGTGCACCATAGAACTCGTGCACATCGGTACTGCCCAACTCGCCAAGCGGCACGTTGCGGCTAAAGTCGTTAACGCCGCCAAAGACAACATAGACATCGGCCGCATCGTCGATGCCGTCCAAGCGCTCGACAAATGAATCGGTACGGTCGGCCTTGATGGCGATACGCGAACCCTTGATGCCAAAGTTCTCGACGACTGCACCTCCCAGCAACGCGCCCAGATGCGAAGTCCAAGAGATGTCGTTGCCGCCTGCGCCGCATCCGTTATCCCCCCATGTGGTCGAATCGCCAAAGCAGCAAATGGTCGATTCACTCAAACTCTTCGTTTCCATAATCTTCTCCTCATCCGCCCATCGGCAGTCATACAGGAACGTACCGTTTATTCGCAGCATGCCGAGGGGCTATGCACGGGCGCATTCCGCAACGTGCGAATCGAGCCATTCGATATCCTCGACAAGATGTGCCACGCCCAGATGGTGTTCACCCGGACACACCTCGTGCCGCAGGCCATCTCTGCGACCCAGCAACTTGTAGGCATCGCGCACGATCTCGAGCTGCTCGTCAACATTTTTCAGCCCGCGCGAACCGTTCAGATGATCCTCTTCGCAGCTTTGCACTAACAACGGGCGCGGCGCGATGAGCGAGGCAATATCGCCCATGTCGAGTAAGCGCCAAAGTCCGGGTGTGTAGTTGCAGCTGCAATTGCCATTGAGGTGCAGCAGTGAATCACCGACACCGTACAGATAGCCCGAGACAAACGCCTTGCGCACACGCGGGTCGAGTGCGGCCAGGTACAACGTCATGTAGCCGCCACCCGAAAAACCAAAGCAACCCAAGTCATCCATGGCAATGTCGCCGCGCGCCTCCAAGTAATCGATCAAGCGCATGTTGTCCCAGACGTTGAGGCCCGCAACCGTAAGACCCAGTGGCTCGGCCATACGTGCTTGATTCAGACACGTACCGCGCAGGTAGCTGTTCTCGTCATCGCCCTGGCCCTTCCAGTCACGACGGTATCCCCAACCGCGCGCATCAGGACAGACGGTTACGTAACCCATGCGTGCCAAACGCAGACCGTAGTCGTAATTGAACTTACGCACGGCATCATCGACAGCCGGCACGCCCGCAACACCGGCTACGCTTGCAGCACCCGCTCCCTGATGGCCATGCGGGCAGATATAACAGCGTTTGAGCCCCCGCTCATCAAGCTTAGGACAAGACGGCTCCAACAGGTAAAACGGCATCCACACATCGTGCTCAACCTGCAATATCGCATGGGTGCGCACGATGCCGCCGGCAACCCGCACGCGGCTGAGTTCACGAATCTCAATCGGGGCGCGGTCCATAAGCGAAAGGCCCAAAACATCGCACAGGCGAGTCCTGGTCGCAATCTTCCATGCCTCAAAATCTGCAGGAGTCTGGCCCGCAAATGCGGCAGAGCGCCCCTCACGCTTCAGCCGGGCACGCAGCGCAGGCTCGTCTTCGCAGTACGTCTCGATGTGCACGGTGCGACCATTGGCAGATAGCCCAGCCGTCTCAACCGCATCACCGGTGCCTCCCTCGGGATCCCAGCCATCCGCACCGGCAAGCACCTGTTCGCGGGCGTACCCGGCAGCAGCCATCACATCGAGTTCATTCGCCCACGGCACCCAGCCGGTAGCATCACCCGCCGGCCCATGCAGGATCGCGCCAGCATACTGCACGCAGTTGTGCGCCGCCAGCTTATTCCAATCCCACCAGCCTTCGCGCTTGATATGTCGCCCCAGCCAGCAATCGATCAGCACAGTTTGCGCCCATTCGCGCCAAGGACGACCCAGGTAGACCGAATCCGGCGCCACGCCATCCGGAGCTGTAAACGAACAACCGTGGAACACAAATCCGTACGGCTCGCCTTTAGGCGTGGAGGCTGCCGTTACATACCCGTTGACATCCATATCGCGATTGAGCGAGCGAATCTCGCACCCCTCAAAGTAGGCACGCGCGCCGCCAAAGATAAAGTCGACATCGCCCTCGATCCGGCAACGTCGAAAATACTGGCGCCCCACCCGGCGCGGCGCATACTGTTTGGGTCCTATAAACCCGCCCGGTTTGGCCTCATGCGGCGGCAGCGGACCCAAAAACAGTGTGTCCTGGTGCCCCTTAATGCAGCAGGCATCGACAACCAGACGGTCGCCATCGGCATACAGGGCAATCGCCTGACCGACCTCGCGCCCATCGCCGGCATCATTTACGATCGTGAGGTTCTCGAGCCGTACGTCGTCGGCATCGACCAAAACGGTATAGGTCCTAAACGTGCCGAGCGTGCCGTCGACGCCCGAGCCGTCCTCCGAAGGCATCTTGGCACCCAGGCTGCCCACGATACGCACGCTGTCGGCCGTCTCTCCCTCAATCGTCACATGCGAGCGATGAATCTCGACCCGCTCGCAATACTCGCCCGGATCGACGCGAATCATCACCGGTTGCTCGGCATCCGGATAGAGCTGATCGGCTGCCGCCAAGGCATCGGTAATCGTTGGATACGCTCCTGCCGCAGCCCTCGAAACGCGCAGCGTATAGATACTTTCGCTCATCGTCCATCACGCTCCCATGCAACGAACTGTTCAGGCCAGCCCTGAACCTGTGGCTGAATATGCTCGGCGCAGCCCTTAAATGCCGTTTGGGCCGTGGCGAGCGATGCCCCATGCTTTCCATGCGGAAAGACATGTAGGCTAAAGCCAATCCCGTGGTCGGCAAGAGCCCGCGCAAGAAGGAGGCTATTTTGAACTGGTACCGATGCATCCTCGGCGGTATGCCACAAGAACGTACGGGGGAAGCCATCGCCCACCATATTCTCGATCGACAACTTTTGAGCCAAAGCGCCATCGGCACCCGTTAGGTGTTCAAATGAACCACGATGAGCATAGGCCCCCGAGCTTACGACCGGATAGCCCAAGCAAAGTGTGTCAGGCCGAATCGACTCAGGCGATGCCGCAATCGACTCTGCAAGCCAGGGTTGGTCCCAAAGCGCCCCGAGCAAGCCAACTAGATGCCCACCGGCCGAAAAACCCATGACCGTAATCCGATCAGGATCGACACAGTACTCTGCCGCATGGCTTCGGACGGTATCGACCGCCCGCGCGAGTTCTTGCAATGCCAGCGGATAGACAGCCGGAGCAACCGAATAGTTCAGTACAAACGCTTGGTAGCCCATCGCCAACAAACGGAGCGCTACCGGCTCGCCTTCGCGCGGCGAAACGTGATCGTAGCCGCCTCCTGGCACGACCACAACTGCAGGCAGCGGTTTTAAAGCATAAGCATCTTCGATCGGGGCAAAAACATAAGACGTAATCGTGGCAGACGAGCCATCGACCCCGACAGGAATCGTTTTATTGAGCATGTATTCCCTTTCACCATGATGCGTAGCGCAGCGCACACGGCCGTATCGCACAAGGGCTGCATTGCCGATTTATCCGACAATGCAGCCCTGGTCATCAACCCGAGTTAGGAACGGACAACCTTGTCGACGTTCTGGAGCTGCAGCTCCTCGCCGTCCTGGCCCTCGATCACCACATTTTGCAGGTCGAGCACCTTGACGTTTTGCGCAATGATGCCCTGACGCACCATGGGCTCAACGCCGCAGGCCATGGCCGGGACAAAGGGCTCAGCATCGTCGGCAAAGGTCACGTGGACATCCTGGAACGTCAGGCGCGTTACTTTGCTCTCGGGCAGGCCCGTGATGTAGGCAGCGGCCGCGTGGCAGTTAGTGGCCTCGATATCGCAAAACGTCGTGGCACCAAAGCCGGGCGTGCGGTCGTCGACGGGCAGTGCCTCGCGAGACTGCACGTAGTCGGTCTTGCCGTCCTTGTCGCAGAAGTAGAAGGAGTTAACCACGAAGGGCGTGAGCACCTCGTCCATGCGAATGCGCTCAAAGGTAATGCCCTCGTTGACGGCATCCTTGCCGCGCCCGCGGCGGGTCTTGACGCGCAGGCCGCGGTCGGTGCGCTCAAAGAGGCACTTGCTCACGGTAAGGTCCTTGATGCCGCCGGCAGCCTCTGAACCCAGGACCACGGCGCCGTGACCATCGTGCATGTAGCAGTGAGAGATCAGCACGTCGTGCGTGGCGGGACGAAGCTCGGGCTCAATGCCCAGCTTGCCGCTCTTGATGGCGATGCAGTCGTCGCCCACCGAGAACTGACAGCCAAGGATGCGGACAAAGCCGCAGCTCTCGGGATCGAAACCGTCGGTGTTGTGGGAGTTCTTGGGGCCCTCGATGGACAGGCAGAGCGCATCGACGTGCTCGCACAGGATGGGGTGGATGTTCCACGCCGGGCTGTTGCGGACGGTGAAGCCGGCCAAGCTCACGTTTTGGCACTCGGACAGGAAAATCATGCGCGGGCGGGCGACCTCGCGGCCCTCCTCAGGACGGAAGATGTTCTTAAAGTCCTTGTTCCACCAGTTGTCCTCGGCAAAATCAGTCTGACCGTCGATCGCGCCGCGACCATAGATGCACACGTCGTGCACGCTCAGACCCGTAAAGGTAGAGCAGTAGGTCGAGAAGCTCTCGCCCTCCCAGCGGCCCAGGGGCAGCATATCGGTGCCGGCATACCCGGCACCCTCGTTGCCCGTGACCGTACCGGGGATGTAGGCAAGCGCCGCACGATCGTGGCGAGCCAGCAGCACCGCTCCCCCGGCGAGCTCGATGTTGATATTGCTCTTAAGGAAGAGGGACTTGATACGATAGCTGCCGGCGGGAATCAGCACGCGGCCACCCTTGGGGCAGGCCATGATGGCAGCCTGGATGTTGGTGGTGTCATCATGCTCGGCATCGCCCTTGGCGCCACAGTCGCGAACGTTGATGGTAAAGGGCTCAGCCGGCGTGGTGACACCTACGCTCAGCTCACGCTCGCCACAAACAAAACGAACCAGGTTGCGCTTGCCGGGGGTCAGGCCGTCGACATAGGTCTCGACCGTATTCGTGGTACCGGCGGGCTCGTCGTTGACAAAGATCTCCCACGTATCGGCGCAGGTAAAGTAACCGCCGTCGTCAAGCTCGATAACCGCCGCGCGCGCGTTGCGCCAGATAACGTTCGTCTCCATGGGTTTCTCCCTCAAAAAGATGCTCTAAAGGCAAATTGTACGCTGTTGAAAAAGGGCCGTGCCTGCCGGCGGAATTCCGGTGGCACGGCCCTGTGATTTGGACGATATGTCGGCCTTACTCGGCGGGAGTTACGCTACCGTCCTGGAAGCCAACGTTGTTGTGGGCAAAGCAGTCCTCGTACTTAAAGCCGGAGAGCTCCTCGCAAAGCGCCTTGACCTCGGGCTTGACGTCGGCCATCTTGCCGCCCTCCTTGACGCGGCGGATCTCGTCGCAAAGGACGTCGCACTGCTCCTTGTCAATCTTGATGCCGCGGGCAAGGACAGCCGCGAGCAGGAAGAAGCCGGCGCAGCCGATGAGCATGTAGCCGCAGATGTACAGAGGCACGGTGGCGGGCTGGGTCACGGCGTCGCTGTTGCCGGCGGTCTGAATGAAGCCGGAGGCAGCAAGGACGATGGCCCATGCGTTAACGGCGATAGCCTGGGCGATCTGCTGGCAGAGCTGCTGAGCGGAGCTGTAAATGCCCTCGCGACGACGCAGGGTGATGAGCTCATCGACATCGGGGATGTAGTTGAGCAGAACATCGGGCAGGTACTGGAAGCCGACGTAGAAGAACTTCCAGATGGCGAAGATGATGGGGTAGGCGATCATGGCGATGGCGACCGTGGAGGTGCCATTGATCTGACCAAAGGCGAAGTAGTTGTAGGCGATGATGCACGCAGCGCAACCGACGTTGGCCAGGTACCAAGACTTGTGGAAGCCCTTCTTGGCCATGAGAGCGACCCAGATGGCGGTGCAGACGATAGCGACGACCTTGCCAGGCATCTCCATCACGGACTCGTAGGACTTAGGAATCTGCAGGCAGTAGACGATGAAGAAGGACAGGCAGGCAGACCAGCAGGCAGCAGCGAGCTTCGTGGAGACCTGTGCGTACAGGACCTTGCGGAAGGACTTGTTGCGGAAGGTGGAGATAACGTCGATGAAGAACTTCTTGATACCCTCGCCGACGCTCTCGATCTTCTCCTGAGCGACCTCCTCGGGGGTGTGCTCCCACGTGGACAGGTACACACAAAGCAGCGAGATTGCCATGACCGAAGCGTTGATCGTAGCGATGATGAAGTAGCTGAACGGGTTGGTCTCGCCGAAGGTGCCAAAGCCGAAGCCCACAAGTGCAGCCATCAGGAAGCCGGCGGCGTTACCAAAGAGATGCTTGTAGCCGGTGAGGTACGTACGCTCCTTGAAGTCGTCGGTCATCTCGATGGTAAGCGGCGACAGGTTGGCGGTGCAGAACGTATACGCGACGTTGTAGATCAGGTACAGCACAAAGTAGTACGGGAAGCCAAACGGCGTAGCCACGAAGATGAGCGGCTCGGCGATCATCATCGGGATGGCCAGCAAGATCCAGAAACGACGACGACCAAAGATGCGGCCAATCTTGGTGGCATAGAAGTTATCGGCCACAAAGCCCATCAGCGGGCAAAGAATAGCGTTGACATAGATGGCAAACGAGCTGATCAGTGCAGCCTCGCCTGCGGACAGGCCACACTCCGTGGACAGGAACAGCACCATGTAGCTGTGCGTAAAGGTCAGGGCACCGGAATTGAGCATACCGCCCATACCAAAGCCCAAGCGCGTCCAGAATGTGATCTTACGCTTTTTTCCAATCTTATTAGTCATCGAGCTCCCTCTCTTTTCTCGATTGTCTTGTAACAGGACATTTGAGTCCACACTGACATCTGTCTGCCCAGCATTCAGGGTGAACGTTTAGTTAGATTATGCACGATTGCTTATGATAGGTGAACGTTCACTTGAATAATATCTTTGAACGGTCGGTTTTTACCGCTGAACGGACACAATTGAGGCTCTAAGACCTATTGTCTGCCGGTAAAGGTGCCATGCTGGACACCCATGAGATAGGTGAACGTTTATCGTATTTTCCAATTTTTTCACTTAACCACAAAACGAAAACCCCGCCGGGAACACTCCCGACGGGGCCGACGACATAGCGCTACGCTTGGGTGCATTTGCCACTACAGGCAGACGCCGTCCTTCCAGATGCTGATCTCGTGACAGCCACGGCGCTCGGCACTCGTGAGTTTACCGCTCGCCGTCTCCAGCACCAGCTGGTATAGATCGTGAGCAGCCTCGTCGAGCGTGCGCTCACCCGTGGCAATCACGCCGGCGTTAAAGTCCATCCAGTTGGCCTTGTGGTCGCACAGACGCTGATTGGTGAACACCTTGAGCGTAGGCGCCGGCGCGCCAAACGGTGTGCCGCGGCCGGTCGAGAACAGAATCACGTGGCAGCCGGCAGCCGTCAACGCCGTGGTGGATACCATGTCGTTGCCCGGACCGCACAGCATGTTCAGGCCGTGTTTATTTGCCTGGCCGGCATACGGCAGCACGTCGACGATGGGGGCAGACCCGCCTTTTTGCACGCAGCCGCAGCTCTTGTCCTCGAGCGTGGTAATACCGCCGTCCTTGTTGCCGGGGCTCGGGTTCTCGTAGACGACCTCGCCGTGGCTAATAAAGTAGTCCTTAAAGCCATTGAGCATGTCGGAGGCGACGTTAAAGACCTGCTCGTTCTCGCAACGGTCGAGCAGGATGCTCTCCGCGCCAAACATCTCGGGCACCTCGGTAAGCACCGACGTGCCGCCGCGGGCGACGACCATATCGCTCACGCGACCGATCGTGGGGTTGGCGGTAATGCCCGAAAGACCGTCGGAGCCGCCGCACTTAAGACCAATAACCAGCTCGGAGGCCAAAATGGGCTCTCGCTTGGCTTGCTTGGCCAGGTCAGCCAGCTCGGCCAGAATCTTGTGGCCCTCGATTTGCTCGTCGGCTACATCCTGGCAGGTGAGAAAGCGAACGCGCTCGTGATCGAAGTCACCGAGCTCGTCGAGCACCTGCTGGTGCGTGCAGTTCTCGCAACCGAGCGACAGGAATAGCACGCCGGCCGCATTAGGATGACGCGAGAGCGCCACCAGCAGATGACGCGTCTGGGCATGGTCGGCGCCGGTCTGCGAGCAGCCAAAGGGATGCGGGAAGTAGTAAACACCCTCCAGCGAGCCATCGACCAGATCCTGGGCCTGCTCACACATGGCACGGGCGACTTCGTTGACACAGCCGACCGTGGGGATGATCCACAGCTCATTACGCGTCGCGGCACGACCGTCGGCGCGGCGGAACCCCATAAAGGTCTCGGGCTCAACCGGATCCACGACCGGATGTGTGGGGTTGTAGGTGTACTCGACCTCGCCCGAAAGGTTGGTCTTGACATTATGTGTATGAAGCCACTGACCGGGCTGGACATCGCCCGTCACATGGCCGATAGGAAGGCCGTACTTGATGACGTCCTCCCCCGCGGCAATCGAGCGCACGGCCATCTTATGACCCTGCGGAATATCCTCCGCGGCCACGACCTCGCCCACCCCGGGAACCGCGACGGCGGTGCCCTTGGCAAGCGGCGACAGCGCGACGATCACGTTGTCGGCCGGATTGATCTGGATAGTGTTCATTGCAAATGGTCCTAACCCTACAGGTTGAGCAGAAGTCGAGACGCGGGCACGCCGTCCCGCGCCCGCGTCTGCGCCGGAAATTTACGCCTGAGCGTTGGCGAAGGCCTGCTTGGCGCCCTCGGCACGCACGACGGCGAGCGCGCTGACGACAAACTCCTCAAGACCTGCGATCTGCGTAAGGTCCTCGCCCCACATCTGCTCGTTGGTGAGCACGTCGTGCACCAGCTGGGCATCGTCGGCGCCGGCATGGGCGGCGTAGAAGTCGAGCACGAAGGCGTCGTCCTGAGCGGTGTACTCGGTGCCGTCGGAGCGACGCAGGTGCAGGCCGTCGCCTTCGCGGGACACGAGCTCCTGCGTGTAGAAGGAGATGAGCGTAGCGAGGCTCGTCGCCAGGCACTTGGGCAGGTTGCCGGTCTCGGCAACGTAGTCCTTGAGCGTGGGCAGGTCGCGAGCGCGCCACTTAGCCGTGGAGTTGAGGCAGATGGAGAGCAGCGCATGATCAATAAACGGGTTGTCGAAGCGGTTTTCGACGGCGGCGGCAAAGGCCTTGCAGTCCTCGACATCCAAGTCGGCGGCAAGCGTCGGAATGACCTCGTCGTAGAGCATGGTGTTCATGAAGCCGCGAATGGTCTCGTCATGCATGCAGTCGCGCACGATATCAAAGCCGGCAACCCAGGAACCCGGAACGAAGGCGGTGTGGGCACCGTTGAGGATGCGGACCTTGCGCTTTTTGTACGGGGTGACGTCGGGAGTCACAAAGACACCCGGAAGACCAGCCTTCACAAAGGGAAGCTTCTCGGCAAGCGACTCGTCGCCCTGGATGCCCCACATCTGGAAGGGCTCGCGCACGGCCAGGAAGGGATCCTCGTAGCCCAGACGCTCAGCCACCGCGGCGGCCTCGGATGCGTCGCGGATACGGCCCGGTACGATGGTGTCGACGAGCGTGGTGCAGACGGTGCAGTCGTTGGCCATCCACTGCGCAAACTCGTCCTCCCAGCCCCAGTCGCTCACATACTGGTTCATGATGCGCAGCAACTCCTCGCCGTTGTGATCGATGAGCTCGCAGGCGAGGACGATGACGCCCGGCTTACCGGCAGCCCAGCGGGTGTGGAGCACCTGGGCAAGCTTGGCGGGGAAGCTCGCGGGTGGCATGTCGTCGGCCTTGCAGGACGGGTCATAGGCGATACCGGCCTCGGTGGTGTTGGAGACGATAATCTCCAGGTCGTCAGAGACGGCGACCTCCATCATGGCGCGGTAGTCGTCCTCGCGGTACGGGTTGATGCAGCGGCTGCAAGCGCTAATCACGCGGGACTCGTCGACCGTGTTGCCGTCCTCCTTGCCGCGCACCAGCACGGTATACAGGTCGTCCTGGGCATTGATACCGTCGGCAAAGCCAAAGGCGCCGCTGATGGGCTGGACCATGACGATCTTGCCATTCCAGCCGGTCGCCTCGTTACCCATGTCAAAGAAGCGGTCAACGAAAGCGCGTAGGAAGTTGCCCTCGCCAAACTGCAGGACCTTCTCCGGCGCGTCCTTGGGAAGAAGATAGCCCTCGTAGCCGATCTTCTCGAGCGTATCGTAGCTGATGTTCTCCATCTATGTGTCTCCTTAGATAGCCGTTAGCGTGTAAGCAAAACGGGGGCGCCGCGTGTGTCGACGGCGCTCCCGTGTTCGATGTGATTCGATGCAGGCTTATGCCTCGACGGTGTCCAAATCAAAGCCAAAGTAGCGGACCGCGTTGTTGTAGCTGATGTCGCGCACGATACTGCCCAGCAGCTCCATGTCGGCCGGGTACTTGCCCTGCTCGACCCACTCGCCGATCACGCTGCACAGCACGCGACGGAAGTACTCGTGGCGCGGATAGGACAGGAAGGAACGGGAGTCGGTGAGCATGCCGACGAAGTTGCCCAGAACGCCCTCGTTGGCAAGGGCGGTGAGCTGCTCGCGCATGCCGACTTCGTTGTCGTTGAACCACCAGGCGGAACCGTTCTGGATCTTGCCGGCGGTCGGGGCCTCCTGGAAACAGCCCATGACGGTATCGATCATGGTGTTGTCGATGGGGTTCAGGCTGTACAGGATGGTCTTGGGCAGACCGCAGGTCTCCTGAATGGAGTTGAGGAAATCAGCGAGCTGGTCGGACGGCGTGTAATTGGAGATGCAGTCGTAGCCGGTATCGGGACCGAGCTTGGCAAACATGGCACGGTTGTTGTCGCGCTTGCAACCAAAGTGCAGCTGCATGGCCCAGCCAAGGCGCACATACTCGCCGGCGACAAACTGCATGAAGGCCGTCTTGTACTTGAGGACCTCGTCCTCGGTAAGCGGCTCGGCGGCAAGGCCCTTGGCAAAGATAGCCTCAATTTCCTCGGCGGTAGCCGGGGCGTACATAACGTAGTCGAGCGCGTGGTCGGAAGCGCGGCAGCCCAGCTCGTGAGCAACGTCGTAGCGCTTGGAGATAGCGGCCTTCATGCCCTCGAAGTCGCTGACCTCAACGCCGGCAACCTCGGAAAGGTGCTTGCAGTAGTCGGCGAACTCCTGGCCACGCTCGATGCGCAGGGCGGCATCGGGGCGCATGGCGGGAACGACCTGGACGTCAAAACTGTCGTCGGCGGCAATCTTCTTGTGCCACTCAAAGCTGTCGGCGGGGTCGTCGGTAGTGCAGATCATGCGGACGTTGGACTGCTTGATCAGGTTGCGGCAGGTAAAGCTAGCCTCAGCGAGCTTGGCGTTGGCAAGGTCCCAGACCTCCTGGGCAGTCTTGCCGTTGAGGACGCCCTCGTAGCCAAAGTAGCGCTTAAGCTCCAGGTGGCTCCACTCAAAGACGGGGTTGCCAACGCAGCGACCCAGGGTCTCGGCCCACTTTTGGAACTTCTCGCGAGCAGGGGCGTCGCCAGTGATAAAACGCTCGTCGACGCCGTTGGCACGCATCAGGCGCCACTTGTAGTGGTCGCCGCCCAGCCAAACCTCGGTGATGTTCTCGAAACGCTTGTCCTCCCAAATCTCCTTAGGAGAAATGTGGCAGTGATAGTCGACGATGGGCATGCCCTCGGCAAAGTTGTGGAACAGCTCCTCGCCGGTCTTGGTGCTCAGCAGGAAATCCTGATCGTCCATAAAGTTTTTCATCAAACAGCCCCTTTGCTGGCAAGGCGGGCGCACGGCGCGCTCGTTATCCTTTAGGTGAACGTTCACTATACTAATCCATTGCACCTCAAAAGGTGAACGTTCACCTAACCACCACGGGTGAACGGTAGATTTTGCCCGTTCAACGGTTGCTGGAGATGTGACTTGCATGTATTGCGGACTGTTTGGCGTCCCCGAACACCGAACTTGAGCGCTTTTGCTCAGGTGGGTCATGTCCCGACGTACATTTTTGGGAGTATTCAGCATTGGAGCGCGCCGTGCGCCATCCTCAGCGTCCTATTTGGAACGCAGATAGCGCCCGATCGGCATAAAAAGTGCCCCCGATGGCAAATTACGCCATCGGGGGCACTTAAAACAGTCGTTCTGCACCTCATTCAGGGCATGCCAATGCTGAATACTCCCAAAAATGCACGTCGCAAGAGGGGGTACCTGCTCAATCGGCTAAATACCCGCAAGTTCGCAGTAGCGGTCGACATTGCTGGCAAATACCATCTCGACGGCACCCTTCTGGACGGGCACCGTCGGGGTCCTTCCCCACAGCAGATAATCGCCCAGCGTCTTAGCGCCGCGATACGCCAGGCTCGTCGGGTCCTTATAGACAATATTGGTAAAGATACCGCGGCGCAAGGCCAGGGCGCTTTCGGGAAACAGGTCGTTGCCGATCACCATGACCCGACCGGCCTTGCCGGTCGAGACGAGCGCGTCGGCAACCACTTCGGAACCAACGGCAAAAACGCTACAGATAAGTTCGGGGGCGTCCGGCGCACTCAAGCGCTTTTCGAGCTCATGCTCGAGTTGTTTGACTTGCGCATGGGCACCTGCAAGATCCTCAACCTGCCATGGAATATCACGTTCGCGCAGGTAATTGTGGAAGGCGCGGGCGGTTAGATAGTGCGAATCGGTATATGGGTCGCCTGTCAAAAGGAGCACGCGGGCGTCGGCCCCAGAAGCATGGACCAGGTTTGCCGCCTGCTCGGCCATAAGGCTGCCTGCCGTCGAATAATCGGCCAAGCTCGCACCCAAACGATTCAAATGCGGACGGTCGCCGTCGACAAGCTCAATCGTCACGCCCGCCTCGGCGATCTGTCCCAAAAGCTCAGTCGCACGATCGTCGCCCGGCGCATAGGCGAGCAAGCCATCAATCTTCTCGCCCACCTGCAGACGCTCGTCGATTTGCTCGAGCGCATCAGCGTAGCCGCCCACGCCAAATTCAACGCGCTCAACCGTAATGCCCCGGTCGATGACCTCCTGTTCAAAGCGATTGCAGCCTTCCCACAGGTAACGGAAAAAGTACGCTCCCTCGCGCGATGCGCGGGGCAGGCAAAACACCAGATTGATATCCTTGCGGCGCAGGCTTGAGGCACTTGTGTTGCGGTGATAGCCCATGGCCTCGGCCTTAGCGTTCACCTTGGCGCGCACGGATTCGCTCACGCCGGCCTTTCCCGTCAGAGCCTTGTGCACGGTATTGATGGAAACGCCAAGCTCGGCGGCTATGTCCTTCATGGTTACGCGAGCGCTCATGCGGTTACTCCGTTATAGATAAGTTGCCAATTAATAGTCCAGTTAACGATACCCCAAAAATACTCTTCGACTCGCCGTGCTCTCCCTCAAATGCACAAAGCGCCCCGCGAACGGATGCCCGCGGAGCGCTTGGATGTCCGGACCTTATTTGATACCGCGACCCAAGTCTTCGGCGATTTTGTCTACGCCCTTAAGTGCAGCGCACGTCTTTTTGTTGGAGCAATGCCCCGTGCAAACGCCACCCTGAGCGCAGTCGGCACAGGTGCCCTTGCGGTAGATGCGCACGCACACGGCGACAAACGCAATACCGATAACAGTCAGTACAACAATATCGATAGGTGCCATAGCAAGCCTCCTCTAGTTAACCACCACTTACTTTACCCCATTCTCCACCTACCAAAAAGGGACAGGTTTATTTTGGTCGGTTTTATCTGCGGAAACGCCACATCTCCCCACCACATTGGTACAAGGCAACCTATCCGGAATGGGTGAAATCATGATCATAGAGCTCATCTCGCTGCCTCACTCAGCAATAAGGTTTACCCTGGTGCTATTTTTCTCGATACGATAGACGCCGACCTTGCCTGTAACGCCATAATGCTTTTTAAGTAGACCCATCTCCGCAGAATTGGACTCGATTACGATGAGCTTGTCATAACCCGACAGAAGGTTATCCATATTGGGCTCATAGAACGCGCATATGGCATCGGAATGCGGGGCAAACAAATAATATCGAGCCACATACGTGAAGTAGTACGAAGTCATAAGCCCATCGCGATCGGAACCGAACAGCAAATAACGAGTACCGTCTTCTTTACCCGATGCCGGCCAGCGATCACCGACGACATCTCGGACCGTCGCCGGAAGCGAAGTGTCGTATGTCTTTGCATTGAATAGCATGCCGTTGTATTCACTCGTCAAAAGGCCAAGCGACAAGGCGATGCAGCCCATTACAACCTGTTGGTATCGCCGCTTATGTAACGGCGTTGCATGGCAGGGGGAACCATCGGACCGGAATTTCATCTGCCCCTCAAGCTCAACGGTAACTGCCATCGCCAGGCCACCGACAAACAATGCAATGATGCTGCAAGCATAACGATCGAATCCAGCAAGCCTCAAGGCCTCGTCCATTGGCATCGAGAAAATGTACATGGCGAGAATACCCACATAGTAAACAATTGTCATGAAATCAAGCGCAACCAGTGCGCGGCGCACATGTGTCAACTGATGCCCAAAGCGCCACCGAGCAGCCGCTAGCAATGCGACAACAGCCAAGTTGCCGAGCAGGAAACCGAGCGCAGGCCTGGTAGTTAAATCGATGGAGGTCGCAAAAAACGTCGAGATGACCTGCGCGATCTGGGCAGTATTCTTACCGCCGACCACCGCCGCGTGAGCAGCATCGCCCACATCGAACTTATTCTTGACGCCCGCGAGCGCCGTGGCCATGTGCCAACTCCACATCAGATAAGTGGAAAAACCCAAAACACCTGCGACGGCAGTTGCACCAAACCAGCGCAGGCGAGCGTTCCAGCTGCGATTCCTGAGAGCAACGTGTCCGCGCGCTAAATGGTAAGCGAGCACAAATGCAACGAATACGACGCCCGTCGACTTCACCACTATGAGCTCCGCCATCAACGGCACGAGCAACTTGAGCTCGCGGCGAACATCACCGTTATAACGATCCACGACTGCCCAGCACGCCATCGTGAGGACCGGGAGCACGAAATCAACCAAAAGGTTATTAATGCGAATCGTTACATTGAAAAACGTAAGGAGCGAGCAGCCAGCCCCTAACACCGCATATGGCAGAAACGAACGGCGATTGCGCACAATACCAAGAACAGCATAAAAACATGAGAAGATAAAGGCTGCCTGAACAACGAGCATTGTTCCCTCGGCATGGCCTAAAAACGTGCATGCGCAGTACAGCAGTGAAGTTGTGCCGAGCGGATAGTTGAAAAACTCAACGAGACCACTTGACGCCGTGGGGAAAGCCCCCGTCTCCAGCATGACCTTGAGCGCTATAGCCCAATGCGTAAAGTTATCGTAATGCTCGAGACGCGCCGACAGCAGGGGCCACAGAAAGATCAACATACCTAGGAGAAAACACGCGTCAGGGAGACCAAAGGGCAATCTAGCAAGACCACGACCATGGAGACAGGGCATTGCCGCTGCACCGGCGATGGCGCCCACCACAACCACCCCCCAGGTGGCAGGGGAAAGCGCGCCCACGATTCCACCGGCATACGTGACGACCCCCATGACACACAAGGCACACACGGGAGCGAAATGCACATCCGTCTCGGTCAAACGATGGATCCAATAGCACAGACCGAAGAGCGCTAGCAGGAACAGCGCCGCACGGCCGAAGGCAGCAATAATCAGCATGCAGCGTCTCCTTCGACATGAGCAGAATCGTGACTGGTCCGCTCCGCATCCCGTGAATCGCCGCATCGATCGCTATCACGCCTGGAGCGGCGGCGGGATCTCCATACGCGGTAACGCGAAAGAAGCGCCCTTATCCTCATGCGGACAATACGCACGATATCGTCATAGGTGGTGTTCCAGCTATCAAGCTCCTCGGCGATGCCCGTTTCGCGATCGTACAGCAGCTGATCATAGATGCGACGTTCCTCGAGCGAGCGGTGCTCGATTCGAAGTGCCGCGTACCACGGCTCATCATCGCCACATTTGGATTGAAAGAGGCGCACAAGCCTACCAGAAACGCATGTGCAATAGCGACCATCTCCCAAGCGCACCGCAAAGCTGCGTAGCTCCTCGGGAAAGGGATCATCGATGCGCACGAGTACACCACCGTCTGACATGTTGATAGCACGCCCCGCGAAAACACCCACAGGACCCTCGTCATCCATTGCGTCCGAGCCGCAATCGGGGAAAACGCCACCTTCGGCCACGGCTTCGCCGGTGCCCTCGGTTAGCTTCGACCACTCATCCTCAACCGGCAGCGCCGTCAGCACCGCAGGTTCGTCTACGGAGATGCGAGTACTCTTGCGCGGCATGGACCGACCACCCGAAAAGGCAATAGCATACAAAAGGGCAATCAAGTTGTAGCACAACCAATAGATGATCACGGAACTGTACACGAGCGCCATGCCATACTTTCCCCATGTAAATCTGATAATAGCTGCAACCGAGAGCACCACGAGCAACAGGTGTGGGAGCATGTTCCACAGGCTACCGCTGCGATTGGTCGTCTTGTCTTTACGCGTAACTTTGAACTTGGTCTCGCGGATACCGAGCGTCTCAAGAAATACGGGAATAATAAGTGATGGTGCCAGCGTGGTGTCGATGATTTGACTCCATTTCTGACTGCGAACATTGCTCGAAAGCAATTTCATAGACCTGCTATAAAAGAAATAGCTCGGCAGCCAAAAAATTAGTAACTGCCAGAGTGTGCAGTTAACCACTTGGAAGTCAAACAAGGCAAACATAATGGGCGCAAGAATGAAGATGATGCGGTTGAAGAATGACCACCAGTACAGAAAACTGCACAGATAGGTAATGCGCGCGGGAAAAGAAATCTTGCGGGAAAAGATGACACCCGTGTTTTGGATGCTCTGAATCACACCGCGCGCCCAGCGGATGCGTTGGTGCACCATCGAGCGCACATCCGTCGTCGAGAGGCCGTGAGCTTCGACCTTATCAGTGGCATAGGTAATATAACCCGCCATCTGCAGACGACAGCTCGTCTCAAAATCTTCGGTGATCGTATGATACGGAAACCCGCCAATCTCCTCCATACCGGCGCGCGAAATCACGGCATTGCTACCGGTGTATGCGCAGGCGTTGGACGAGTTGCGCATCTGGTTTACCTCGCGTGAGAAGAAATCTTGCTCATTAGGAATCTTGTCCTCGGCGTACAGATTGAACTGAAAAAGATCAAGATTATAGAAGCTTTGCGGCGTCTGAATCAGACCGACTTTAAGGTCCTCATTGAGTTCGTCCTCGGAACGATAACGCCATGCGCCGGTCGCGCCATCCTGAATATAGCGAGGCAGCAAGAAATAGGGCACGGTATCTACGAGAAAGCTGCTGCGCGGAATCATGTCGGCATCGAACGTCGCAATCAGCGGTGAAGTCGTGTGCCTTAGCGCGTTGTTGAGGTTACCCGATTTGGCATACTTGTTATCCTCACAGGGGATATAACCAATCCCAAGTTCAGCCGCAAGGGAAGCGACCTCTTTGCGGCAGCCATCGTCAGCAAAATAGATATGCACCCGAGAACGATCGGGATAGTCCATGTAGGTACAGGCGTTCGCCGTCTTGAACAACACGTCAGTCGGCTCGTTGTGCGTAGCGATTACCACGTCAACGTCGGGATAGTCTTCGGGCAAGATTTTCGGCATAACGAGATGTCCGCTGTCGGCCTTGACCTTACGGTAGTAAAGTTCGAAGGTCGTAAACGCGGTTACTGCCTCAGCGATGAGCAGCAAGATCGCAAAAATCATCTGGGGAATCCCCTGATCAAACGGCAGGGTGAACAGAAGACGCCATAGCAGATAGATGACCATAAGGACTGCAGTGACGATAAAGGTCGTCACATCGCGCTTCCGTGCCCCCTGTTTTTCCACCACGCTTTTCTTGGCTTTCTTAAGCTCATGGACGCTCACGGAATCATCCCCCTATTCAAAGACCCATGACTGCTGGATACGGTAGTTAGCAAAGAACAATGCCGTATCAACAAACGGTTTGATGATGAAGACCGGTATGGGCAGCGCAACGGAAATTAGGAGAACAAGAGCGGCGCTCGCCAACATACAAGCTGCGCACAGGACGATATAGCGGCAAAGGCTCCGAGAACAGCTGGAATCATCCGCTTTGAAGACAATCTTTCGATTCAGCATATAGTTGACGAATGCCGAGACGACCCGCGCAACGACGGTTGCCCACACGATGGCTGCACTGGTCGCAACACTATGCGACCATAGGAGTACGAGCGCAGAGAACAGTGCCCAATCCAACAGCGATGAGCCGAGCGAGGAGAGCGTGTAGCGCGCAAACGCAGAGAATAAGACACCGAGCACGCGAAGCGAATCAACAACGGGGCGGAAATGTGATGCCTCGTTGTCACCCTCGTAGACCGTGGTAATGGGAACCTCGAAGATGCCACCCGCACGCCGTGCCAGCACAAGCATCTCTGTCTCGAACTCATATCCGTCTCGCACCACAGCGAGCATACGGCGCATAAGCGACGCCGGAAGGCCACGTAAGCCCGTCTGCGTATCACTCACATCGACACCGCAGAGCACGCGCATGGCCCCAAGCATAAAATTGTTACCGAGCTTACTGCGCGCAGGGACGCCATTACCGTCGAATCGGCGACAGCCAAGCACCAACGAGTCCTGGTGCAAACCGAGTTCGCGCGCAACGGCGCGGATATCGGCAGGCAAATGCTGACCATCGGCATCTGCCGTGACGGCCCCCGCAACAGTCGGGACCTGTTCCAAGAGATAAGAAAAGGCAGTCTTAAGGGCCGCACCTTTGCCGCGGTTGAGCCCGTGAACAAGAACCGTAGCACCAAGCGCGCGGGCGCGGTCAAACACCACAGAACAGGACGCGCTGCTCCCGTCATCCACCACAACGATCGGTCCCGGCCATCCGAGCACGAGCTCCTCAAGTAGTGCGGCCAGCCGACCACTCGGTTCATATGCGGGAATCACCAAAGCTATCCTATTGTCAATATCTGCCATGATCAAATGGATTCTCCAACATAATGAATCGATTTGCAGACGTCGATTATAACTAAATTGCCTAGCGGTTAAAACAAAAGCCCGAGTGTCGCTGGGACACCCGGGCTCGTGGAAAGGGGTTAATCCTTATTCGGACTTAAGCGGAAACTGCGGCGGAAGCAGTGTTGGTCTCGTCCTCGTCGGTCCATGCATGCTTGGGCATGGGACGGAAGATCTGGAAGAGCATCGCAACGAGCAACACAATGGCCACAATCGTCCAGATACCAAACTGTCCGAGAACAAGCAGGTTGTAGAACTGGTTGATGAACAGGCCGATAACCCAAGCGAAGGCGCACTCGTAACCGATGGCAATCGCAGTCCATTTGCCCGAGTCCATCTGGTTGCGGATAGTGCCCATGGCGGCAAAGCACGGAGCGCACAGCAGGTTGAAGGCACCGAAGGCCACGCAAGCGCCCATGGTGGGGAACATGCCGGCAAACGCGGACCACAGGCTCGGGTCGGTCTCGGCGGCGTCGGCCACGGACAGCAGCGAGCCGGCGGTGGCGACGACGTTCTCCTTAGCAACAAGGCCGGAGACAGTCAGTGCAGTAGCCTGCCAGGTGCTAAAGCCGAGCGGGGCGAAGATCCAGGCGACCAGGTTGCCCAGCATGGCGAGCACGGAGTAGTCCATGAACTCCTCGGGGATGCCGTCCATGGCAGGCAGGAAGCCAAAGGCGCCGTTGTAGCTACCAAAGTTGGAGAGGAACCACACCACGACGGTAGAGGCGAAGATGACCGTACCGGCCTTCTTGATAAAGGCCCAGCAGCGCTCCCACACGTGCAGCGCCCAGGAACGAATCGCCGGGAAGTGGTAGGCAGGAAGCTCCATAACAAACGGCGTCGGGCGACCGGCGAAGAGCTTGGTCTTCTTGAGCATGAGGCCCGAGGCGATGACAGCGAAGACGCCCAGGAAGTAGAAGAGCGGGCTGATCCACGCGGCGGTAGTGGAAGAATCGCCGATGATGGAACCCATGAGCAAGGCGATGATCGGCAGCTTAGCGCCACAGGGAATGAACGTGGTGGTCATGACCGTCATGCGGCGGTCCTTCTCGTTCTCGATGGTCTTGGTGGCCATGACGCCGGGGACGCCGCAGCCCGAAGACACGAGCATAGGAATGAAGGACTTACCGGACAGGCCAAAGCGGCGGAACACGCGGTCCATGATGAAGGCGACACGGGCCATGTAGCCGCAGTCCTCCAGGAAGGACAGCATGACGAACAGCAGGAACATCTGCGGCACAAAGCCGAAGATGGCGCCCAGGCCGCCGACGATGCCGTCGCAGACCAGCGAATCGACCAGGCCACCGTCCTCGGTGCCGCCCGCCACAAGGGCGTCGTGCACCACGGTGGTGATGCCGGGGACATAGGGGCCGTACTGTGCCGGGTCGACCGAGTCGGCATTGTCGCCCGCAGCCTCGACGGCCACGTCGTAGGCGTCGCGGCCCTGACCGAGCACGTACCAGCCGTCGGTGCCGAAGAGCTGGTCGTTGGTGAAGTCGGTCACCGTGCCGCCCAAGGTAGAAACGGCGATGTAGTATACGCAGAACATGATGACCACAAAGATCGGCAGACCCAGGATACGGTTGGTAACCACGCGGTCGATCTTCTCGGAGGTGCTCATCTTGGCCGGAGCCTTAGTGAGGCACTCATCGATGATGTGCGCGATGACGCCATAGCGCTCACCGGTGATGATGGACTCGGCATCGTCGTCGCAGTCCTGCTCGCACTGGGCGACCAGCTCCTCCACGCGAGCAGCCTTCTCCTTAGTGAGGTTGATGAGCTTGCAGGCGTCCGCGTCGCGCTCGAACAGCTTGACGGCGTAATAGCGGCGCTTTTTGGCGGGAACGCTTGCCGGCAGATTGTTCTCGATGTGGTCCAGAACGTCCTCGATGGAGGAATCGAACTTGTGCTCCGGCACCTGGCCCTTAGAAGCAGCGGACTTCTTGACCTGCTCGAAGAGCTCCTTGATGCCCTTGTTCTTAAGAGCCGAGATCATCATGACCGGGCAGCCGAGCTTCTTGGAGAGCTTGTCCGTGTCGATCTTATCGCCGTTCTTCTCGACCAGGTCGGCCATGTTGAGGGCAACGACCACGGGCAGGCCGGTCTCGATAACCTGAAGCGCCAGGTACAGGTTACGCTCGAGGTTGGTGGCATCGACGACTTGGACGACAACATCGGGCTCGCCGCTCATGAGGTAATCGCGCGAGCATTGCTCCTCGGGGCTGTAAGGGGAAAGCGAGTAGATGCCAGGGAGGTCCGTGATGGTAACGTTCTTGTCGCTTAGGAGCTTGGCTTCCTTTTTCTCAACCGTGACGCCGGGCCAGTTGCCAACGTAGCCGTTGGCGCCGGTGATCAGGTTGAAAAGCGTGGTCTTGCCGCAGTTGGGGTTACCCGCCAGCGCGACATGGATCTGAGAATCCGCCATTCAATCCTTCTTCCTTGTGTGCCTGCGCTGCTTTCTCCGCGCAGGCTGGATAATGTGCTTCAAAGATGCTGCATTAAGTTAGAAAAACCTAACTTTATCTGCAGAAATATACGTCGTGAGCCCTTACTGGACCTCGACGACGGCGGCCTCCTCCTTGCGGATGGAAAGCTCGTAGCCGCGCACGTTGATCTCGACCGGATCACCGAGCGGCGCGACCTTCACGACCTTGAACGAAGTGCCCTTGATGAGCCCCAGGTCCATAAGGTGGCGGCGAAGCGCACCCTCACCGTGAAGCTTGACGATGGTAGAGCTCTCGCCCACCTTAACGTCACCCAACGTCTTCATCCTCTTGTCCCCCTTTCGGTTTTTATGAAATGCTGCTGACTAACCGACGGTCATGATGTGCATGGCAACCTTGGAATCGATGCCAAAGCGTGCGCCCAGCACCGTGACGATGATATTGGCACCACTCGAGCTCACCACGTGGATTTCGTTGCCCTCGACAAAGCCGAGGTCCTTGAGGTGGTGTTTCATGTCCTCATTGCCCTTTACACGAGACACGCGCACGGTTTCGCCCGCTTTTACCATCGAAAGCGGCATGGCCGGCATCTGCGGTCCGCAAGACATGAGTTGCTCCTAACGTCAGTTCGTCCTCAACATCGACGCGTAAAAAGTTAACCACGTCTATGTTCGCTATAGTAAACTAGCACGTGGTTAACTTTTTGGAAAGGGTCCCCATTCAGATTTCGAAAAAGTTTCCTATACGAAACAAAAAGGCGCGGCAAAGGACCATCCTTTACCGCGCCCTATCATGCTTAGAGCGAGAGATTTCTGATCGATGTGACACAGGAGGCCTCATCCACGCCCGAAACGCGGAACACGATGTCCTCGCCACATTCGCCACAGAGTGCCATGAGCCCTATAACGTCGCGGCCATCGACATGACGATTGCCAATCGAAACCGACACGTCACTACGATGCTTGGCGATAATGTCATAAAGCAGCGCAACCGGGCGGGCATGCAATCCCAACGGATCTTTAATCGTCTTTGTAAACTCGACCATGTCCCCTCCCACGACATCGCACATTCGGCCGGCAAACCCAGCCACGTGGTAGTTATTGTAGCGTTAGATGCTTCTCGAGAGCTCCTCTGAACACCTCGTGGTCAAAAAGTGGCAAATATGAGTACTGTCACCAATTTAGTAGCAGCAAAATCGAGAGCAAATTGCCTAATTTGAGCGATTCGAAGAGGTTGAAAGCCGTCAAACGCCCTTTAAAGGGGGCTAGATAAATTGATTATGAGCCCATTTTCGCTCAGAGCAGGCCGAAAAATATGACACCTCTTTTGCAACAGTACTCATATTTGGTATTTTTGACCACAGGGTCCAAAACCATGCTCCAAAACACAAAAGGAGGGGCCTCGTAAGGCCCCTCCTTAGGAAAGGGAATCGATTTATTCCACAGCCGTAGATTAATCCTAGCCGCTACTCCATCATGTCGAGGACGGAGGGGCGAAGCTCGTTCTCAGCAGCCTCAGGATCGGTTTCGCGCAGGCGGTTGATGTAGCGGTTGTACCACATCACGGCAAGGCCCAGGAAGACAACCACGCCGCCGACGTTGTAGACCAGCGTCAGCCACAGAGGCTGATCGAGCGGAATGGTGCCGCAGATAAGCACGAAGCAGAAGACCACAAGCAGGAATGTAGCAATGACCAGGCCAAAGGTGCGCGAACCCATGCGGAAGCCACGGGGAGCAGCGTCGAAGTTCTTGCGCAACATAAAGTAGGCAAGCAGGATCAGCAGCGGCGGGAGCAGAGCGGTGGCAGCCGTCATGTTGGTGACGATCATGAGCAGGTCGTCGAGGTTACCGGAGCCCAGGGCCGGGATGATCAGGATGGGGACGACGATGGCGAACTGCAGCCAGGCAGCGCGGGCAGGAATGCCGTGCTCGTTGAGCTCGACGATCTTGCTACCAAAGACGCCCTTGGGGATCTCGGTGAAGAACACCTTGATGGGAGCGGAGGTCCACATCATGAGGGAGCCCAGCGTAGCGGCGAGTAGGATCAGGCCGATGACGCGCGTAGACACTTCCATGGGAATGCCAAAGTGGGCAAAGACAGCGCCGAACACGTCGAAGATGCCGGTGGAGATGGCAACGCCGCCCTCGGGGATGAACAGGTTAACCAGCAGCGAAGCGCCTGCATACAGAAGGCCGATGGTCAGGCCGGCGATAACGACGGTGCGCACGAAGGCCTTGACGCCGCCCTTAAGGTCGTTAAGGAACACGCCGACGGACTCAGCGCCACCAACGCCCTGGATGATCCAGGCAAGCGTACCGAAGAAGCCCCACATAGTGGCGAAGTTGCTCATGTCGGGAGCCATGTTGGCGGGAGTAGGAGCCGTAGCGAACTCAACGCCGCCAAAGGCAGCAGCCAGGGACAGCAGGATGAACACGGCAGTCAGGCCGAGAGCCGCGGTCGAACCGAAGGAGGAAATAGAGCCGATCCACTTAGCGCCCTTGGTCGAAACCCACGTGGCAATAGCAAAGACGACGATCTCGATAATGGTGATCCACAGCTGCGAAAGCTCGGCATTGGCACCAAAGAACACGTAGCTCGCGTAGATGATGACATTGGGCAGGACAGACGCAAAGTAGAACAGGTTAACGAACCAGTAGCTAAATGCCGTCAGGAACGCCCAGCGGCCGCCCATCGAGGTCTTAACCCATGCGTACACGCCCGACTCGGAGTCCTTGTTAAGGCCGACGAACTCGGCGGTAACCAGGGTATAGGGGACAAAGTACAAAAGCGTGGCGAAGAAGAACGACGGCGCAGCTGCCAAGCCGATGGCCGCGTTGTTGTTGATGATGTTCTTGATACCGAACACGGCGGCGACCGTCATGCCCAGCAGAGCGAACGAACCGATCGTTCCTCGTTTTTCAGAGCTCATAAGCCCTCCCAATCATCCGTTATATCTCATCTAAAACCGTCCGGACTGCAAGTGCAAACACGGACGGCGCACCTGCTAAGGGGAATGGGGAAAAGGGAGTCAACAAAGCCATCCCCCTTAACGGCGCGAAGCAAACGTCCAGGTGGACGAATACTACTTGTTGGGGAAGGAATATCCTTCAACCGTCACGTGCAGCACCACGACGCGGGGATCCGTGGCATCGGACACGACACGGTATGCCTCGTCAATTTCGACGACGGCAACGCCGCCGGCGGGAATCGTCACGGTCTCCCCCGTACCCTCAAAGCGCTCGCGATCATCGATATCGCTGTAGGCGCGGGTGCAGGTGAGGCCTCCCTTGGGGGCAACCTCGACGGTCAGGTCGCCGTCGAGCGGAGCGAGCACGGCATGGTAGCGACGGTGACCGACCAGATCGGCGGTAGCCGCCTCGTGGGCGTTCACCCACCAGTACACCAACGAGTCGCCGATGGAGTAAGCCACGTCGTGCTGCAGGTCGGCAACACCATCGAGCGCCTGTCCGGTACGCATCCACTTCTTGACGGACTTCATCTGAGCGTCGAAATCGGCGCGCGAGTTAAAGACATGCATGACTTATGCCTCCTTAATGGGTGCCAGCGCCTGAGCCAGATCGGCAGACGTCAGCGGTCGCAGGGACACCTCAAAGCTGAAGCTCTCAAAACGGGTGCGATAGGAATCGAGCACCTCGGAACCCCAAGAGTTCGAGCCAAGGCCGAGCAGTTGGTCGTTGATGTTGACCGTGACCGTATCGCCCTTGACAAGGTCGTAGACGTGCTTGGCGTTATCGATGGCCTCGCAGCTATAGGGCCATGCCGAGAACGAGAACGGGTTGGAAGCGGCGTCGCTCGGACGCGTCACGACCAGACCGTCACCGTGGCTGGAGCGCAGGGCAACCCAGCGGGTACCCTCGCGGTTGGCGCAGTCCTGAGGCATAACGTAGGGCGTGAACATGTCGTCGACCGTAGTGCGGTAATGACCGACCGGGTTGGCGCGCAGAGAGTCCGGATAGTTCTCGCCCGGGCCGTGGCCATACCACTCAACGGCACGATCGCAACCGGGGACCTCGAAGGAGATGCCGATGCGCGGGATGATATCCGAGTAATTGCCGTAGGGCTCGCCGAAAACCTTGAGGTCGACGCGACCGCTCGGAAGCACGGTGTAGACGAGCTCGACGCGCATGCCGAACGCGCGGACGGGAGGAGCGATACGCTGGCTCACGGTAACGACGACCACATTGCCGTCCTGCTTCCAAGTAACCTTGCGGGTAGACGTCTGCATCACATCGATGAAGTTGTCCTTCCACAGGGAGTCATACTCTTGGGCGTGGTTGTCGACGAGCGGATGCCAAAAACCAACCTGGGGACCAGAGGCCATGACGTCGCGGCCGGATGCCTTCCACTCGCTCACGGTACCGTTGACCTTGCTGAAGGTCAGCTCGCCGTTGAGGGAGTGAATGTGGATCTCCTGCTCGGTCTCCTCGACCGTAAGCTCGGGGCGCACGGGGGCGACAATTGCCGGCGCCGGATGGTTTGCGATGGCAAACTGGCTTGCGCCCAGTTGGAACATCGGCTCGCACCAGACGTGAGCAGCCATAGTGTAGGCGTGCACGGTCAGCAGGGTCTCGCCCACTGCGGCCTCGCGAATCACCAGCGGAAGCTGGACGGACTCGCCGGGGGCAACCGCGCCGGGCATGAGCGTCTTGCGGCAAACCACGTCGCCGTCCACCAGGGTCTCCGCCGACAGGCAGACATCCTCAAGGGTGGTAAACCAACGCTTGTTGGTGACGGTCAGCTCGCCCGCCTCGGCATCGTAAGCCATGCGAACCGGGCAGATGACCTGACCATACTCAGTGAGGCCCGGGCTCGGCTGCTGCCAAGGGAACACCATGCCATCGATGCAGAAGTTGCTGTTGTTGGGGTAATCGCCGTTGTCGCCACCATACATATCGTAGGCAACGCCGTCCTCGGTCACAGCAGCCAGACCGTGGTCGCACCATTCCCAGATAAACTGGCCTTGGATGCAATCCCAACGATCGAAGACCTCCTGGTACTCGGACAGGCCTCCGGGGCCATTACCCATGGAGTGGCCATACTCGCAGTTAATGCGCGGCTTGGGGAACGGATGCTCGCCAAAGTCGTTCATCTGCGACACGCGGGAGTACATCGTGGAAATGACGTCGACGGTATCGGCGTTGCGATCCTCCTCGTAATGGACCGGACGACCATCGAGCTCGTGAGCCTTGGCGTACATCGCGCGGATGTTGCAGCCATAGCCGCTCTCGTTGCCCATCGACCACATAATGATGCAGGCGTGATTGCGCTCCTGCATCACCAGGCGCTCAATGCGGTCGACGTAGGCCGGCTCCCATGCCGGGTCGTCGGTGACCAGGGCGATATTGCCGATATTCTCGAAGCCGTGGCTCTCCATATCGGTCTCGGCGACCAGCATGATGCCATACTCGTCGCACAGCTCGTAAAAGCGCGGGTCGTTGGCGTAGTGGGACGTGCGCACCGCGTTGATGTTGTGCTGCTTCATGAGCTCCAGGTCGCGGCGCATGCGATCGAGGCCCACGGCGCGGCCCTTGTGATCGTCGTGATCGTGGCGGTTGACGCCATGCATCTTAAAGTAAGTGCCGTTGAGGTAGATATGATTGCCCTCGACCGTCACCTCGGCAAGACCCTGGCGATGCGGAACGTACTCGCTGACCTCGTCACCGTCGTAGACCTCAAACGTAAGGTCATAGAGGAAGGGGTCCTCGGGGTTCCAGAAGTGGGCATCGGTCACGCTGCACTCGGCATGGCCGTCGATGCACTCACCCGTAGCCACCACGTTCTCGCCATCGCTGAGCGTATACACGACGCGGGTAGCGCCCTCGGCCACCGTATCAAGCGTAATCAGAGCGGTATCGCCCTCGCGGTGCGTGCGGAACCTAAAGTCGACCAGGTGCGCGGCGGGGCGCTGCATAAGGTACACATCGCGGAAGATGCCCGAGGCCCACCACATATCCTGGTCCTCGATGTAGCTACCATCGCTGTACTGCAGAACCTTGACCGCAAACAGGTTGTCACCCTCGACGAGCGCGTCGGTCACGTCGAACTCGGCGGACAGGCGCGAGCCCTTGGTCATGCCGATAAACTGGCCGTTGACGTACAGCTCGCCATAGCTCTCGATGCCGTCAAAGCGAATGATCTCGCGAGCGCCGGAAGGAACGGCGGGAAGGTTGACGATGCGCTGGTAGACGCCCGTGGGGTCGTCGGAGGGAACGAACGGCTGGTCCACCGGGAACGGGAAACCCTCGTCGGTGTAGGCAAGGTTGCCATAGCCGTCCACCTGCCACAGGTGCGGAACCTCCACGTGATCCCACTCGGGCTTGTACGTGGAGAGTTCCTCGTTGGAGACGGCAGCGGGGCCCTCAAAGAGGCGGAACTGCCACGAGCCGGACAGCTGGACAAACCCGCGCGACAGCTCACGGCTGTACGTTGCAGCGAGATCGGCGGTCTCGTAACCCATAAAGTACGCATGGGGTGCCAGGCGGTTCCTGTGGGTGAGCGCTTGGTTTTCCCAATCGTTAATGGCGTCCATGGTGATGCTCCTTCGTCATCGTAGTGATTCTTGTGCAACCGGTTGTCCTTATCTTACGGGCGATGCAAAAAACTGTGCAACCGGTTGTCCGCTGAACGGTCGATTTGGCCGGGTTAACGGTGCAACCGGTTGTACAACCGCGACACTTATGTCACCCTGAGTATCGAAACTCAGCGCAAGACATCGTTCTTAAGCTCGTAGGCAACCCCCACGCCCGCTGATATCTCACCCATACGAGACGTATTCGATTGCGGCTTGGTTGCAAAACGACACCGGTCACCGGATATCATGAACGCTGTTCAGGCGCACTATAGTAAGCTGTATCCGCACCAGCCCGTATCAGCGACAACATCGACCGCATTTTCCAGGAGACGCCATGACCCAACCAGTTCGCACCGCACCTACGCTTGCCGAGGTTGCCGCAGCTGCCGGCGTATCGCGCTCCACGGCATCGCGCGCTCTCAACGATTCGCCCCGCATTAGCGAGGAAACCAAAAAGCGCGTCCGCGCGGCGGCCAAGGAAGTCAATTTTGTCCCCAACGCTCGTGGCCGAGCGCTCGCTGTCGGGCGCACGGAAATCATCGCCGTACTCGTGACCGAGCCCCTGAGTGAACTCTTCAGCGACCCCACCTATAGCGAGTTTTTGAGCGGCATTACCGAGGAACTGTCGGAGTCGTCCTATCTGCCCGTTATCTTGCAGGCGTCTTCTACGCATGAGCGCAACCGCGCACGCGAGCACTTTGAGCGCCGCTCGTTCGACGCCGTGATCGACGTCTCCCCCTACAAGGGCAGCGAGCTGCTCGAGGTACTGCGCGAGCTGGGCGTACCCACCGTGTTGTGCGGCCAGCTCGAGGGCCACCCCTATCGCGATGTGTTTTCGACGGTCTATTCAGACGACGAAGAGGGCGGACACTTTGCGGCACTCGCCATGAAGGAGCGCGGGCGCAAAGATATCGTCGCCGTGTTGGGACCGCAAGACAACCCCGCTGTTGTCGACCGCCTGCGCGGCTACCGCGCCGTCTTGGGCGAAGACCTCCCAGACGCAAACGTTATCTATACCGGCTGGAACAACGGAGACGGCTATCAGGCCATGCACCAGATCCTCGCGCGCGAGATCGCTTTCGACGGCGTGCTCTGCGGATCGGACCGTATCGCGGCTGGCGTCATCACCGCACTCAACGAGGCAGGCCTATCCGTTCCGGCGGACGTTTCTGTCGTCGGCTTCGACGATCACGAGATTGCGACGCGCTGCGTCCCCGCGCTCACGACCGTCCGCCAGCCCCTGCGCGAAGAAGGCCACATGGCCGCCAACATTGCGCTCGATATGATCAAGGGTGCCGAGCCGACCACCTCCGTGATGCACATGCAGCTGATCCAGAGAGACTCGCTATAAGATACTGGGACAGGCTTTCCGCCAGACAGTTGTTGCGGAAAGTCTATCCCGTTTTGAGCGCTCATTCTGGGGCACAGTTTCCGTTAGACAGCTCAACCGGAAACTGTGCCCCATTATTTTGCCGAATTCTGGGTCGCGCTTTCCCAGAGGACCCCCTTTGGGAAAGCGCGACCCGTTCTGCACGCAGATTACGGGATGCACTTTCCGCGACGTCCGGTCATCCCATGCCCTCACAACCTCGGCGCATAAAAAACGAGGGAAGGCACGCGTCCTTCCCTCGTTACGGGCAATATGTAGCCGCTCGCCTACATCAGGCGCAGGCTGACGTCCTTGAGCTGGGCGCCGCTAACGGCACTCGGGGCGCCCGACATGAGGTCGGAGCCACTGGCCGTCTTGGGGAACGCCATGACGTCACGGATGGAGTCGGAACCGGTGAGCAGCATGCACACGCGGTCCAGGCCCAGAGCGAAACCGCCCATCGGGGGCGCACCAAACTTGAGGGCCTCCATGAGGAAGCCGAACTGAGACTCGGCGCGCTCCTCGGTAAAGCCCAGGAGCTTGAGCATGGACATCTGCATCTCGGCGTTGTGGATACGCATACCGCCGCCGCCGGCCTCAAAGCCGTCCATGACAAAGTCGTAGGTGCAAGAACCGGCTGCCAACGGGTCGGCCTCGATCTTGGCGATGTCGGTCTCGGTCGGCAGGGTGAAGGGCTGGTGCTCGGCGGCATAGGCCTTACGGTCCTCATCCCAGTGGAACAGCGGGAAGTTGACGACCCACAGGAAGTCGTGGCCCTCGCGCTTGATCTCGAGCGCGTTGGCCATGTGGGAACGCATGCCGCCCAGGATCTCGTCAGAGAGCAGGCGCGGGCCGGCGGCAAACATCACAAGGTCGCCGGGCTCGACGTCCATGCGCTCGCGCAGAGCCGCCATCTCCTCGTCCGAGAAGAACTTGACGATGGGGCTGTTGATGGAGCCGTCCTCGCGGAAGGCGATCCAAGCCAGGCCCTTGGCGCCAAACGTGGAAGCCACGCCGGCGAGCTTATCGATCTTGGCACGTGCCCAGGCACCGGCGCCCTTGGCGTTAATGGCCTTGACGGCAGAGCCCTCCTCGTTTGCGGCAGTCGCAAAGACCTTGAACTTGGAGTTGGCAAAGATGTCGGTCAGGTCGACCAGGTGCATGCCATAGCGGGTATCGGGCTTGTCGGAGCCATAGGTGTCCATGGCCTCCCAGTAGTCCATGCGACGCAGCGGCGTGGGCATCTCGACGCCCATGCGGCCGAAGGCGTCGGCCAGGACCTCCTCGAGCGCGCTCATGACGTCATTCTGGTCCACGAAGGACATCTCGATATCGACCTGGGTGAACTCGGGCTGACGGTCGGCACGCAGGTCCTCGTCGCGGAAGCACTTGGCAACCTGGTAGTAGCGCTCGACGCCACCGACCATGAGCAGCTGCTTCAGGAGCTGCGGGGACTGCGGCAGGGCGTAGAAGTTGCCCGGCTGAATACGGCTGGGAACGATGAAATCGCGGGCGCCCTCGGGCGTGGACTTAAACAGGGAGGGCGTCTCAACCTCCATGAACTCACGGTTGTGCAGCGCCTCGCGAATGGCAAAGGTAAAGTCGGAGCGCAGCTTGAGGTTGGCCATCATCTCGGGACGACGGAGGTCCAGATAGCGATAGCGCAGACGGGTGTCCTCGCTGGTCTCGATGCCGTCCTCGATCTGGAACGGCGGGGTGACGGACGTGTTGAGCACCTCGGCGTGGTCGGTCAGGACCTCGATCTCGCCGGTCGCGAGCTTGGTGTTGGTGGTCTCCTCGCCACGGGAGCGCACGACGCCGTGGATCTTGATGGGCCACTCGGGACGCATGGTCTCGGCGATCTTAAAGGCGTCGCCGTCGGAGTGCTCGGGGTCGAAGGTGAGCTGCGTGATGCCCTCGCGGTCGCGAAGGTCGCAGAAAATAAGGCCGCCGTGGTCACGGCGACGGCTCACCCAACCGGTGAGGGTGACCTCTTCGCCCACGTTCTCGCGGCGAAGCTCGCCGCAGGTACGGGTGTGCATGGAATGCTCGTCGATGGGACGGGTCTGGCTCATACCAGTGATCCTCCTTTATGGATCTGTGCCGCCCCGTGTCGTTCCGGGCGGCGTCGTACAGATTTGCCCAGCCTGCGTAAACCGCGCAGCCAGACATGGCGTTCTATCTTATCGCACCTGTGCCGATGTACCGCGAAAAAGTGACTCCTGCCCAAAGACTTGACGGAGACGAAACAATTGACGCACCGCGGCACCCGCCCGCGCTCGTCACGTGCGACAATGTGCCCCAATACAACTGCACTCGGAAAGGCCCGCCATGACTGCACGCCTCATCGTTATGGATATCGACTCCACGCTCATCAACCAGGAGGTCATCGACCTGTTGGGCGAGGAGGCAGGCGTGGGCGGGCAAGTTGCGCAGATCACCGAGCGCGCTATGCGCGGCGAGCTGGACTTTAAGCAAGCGCTCGAGGAGCGCGTGGGGCTGCTCGCCGGCCTGGACGAGAGCGTGTTCGAGCGCACCTTTGAGCGTGTGACATTTACCCCCGGCGCGTTAGAGCTTGTGCGCTCGGCACACAGCAAGGGCTGGAAGGTCGGCGTGGTAAGCGGCGGCTTCCACGAGGTCGCTGACAAGATCGTAACCGCCGCGGGCATCGATTTTTGCCTGGCCAACCGCCTGGAAGTCATGGACGGCAAGCTCACCGGTAAGTTGGCTGCCAACATTGTGACCAAGGAGTCCAAGCTCATCCAGCTGCTGGACTGGGCAGTTGAGTGCGGTGTCGACATGGCCCATACCGTGGCAATCGGCGACGGCGCCAACGACATCCCCATGATTCAGGCTGCGGGCACGGGCATCGCGTTTTGCGCCAAGCCCAAGACGCGCGAAGCCGCCCCGTTTGCCATCGACGAGCGCAACCTGATGCTCGCCATGGACATCATCCTGCGTGACTAGCCGATCCGTCTAACAATTGAATCAGTCTGTCCTATAGTTTCCGAACAATTTTGTCTTAGTGTTCGGAAACATACCCTTTGAGTGCTAGACTTTGCGCCGTCGAAGGGAACATATATGGATAAGCAAGATCTTGAGCAATTGCTGAGCGATGTTGCCGGCGGAGCAGTCACCCCGGCAGTCGCCCTCGCGCGCATCCAAACGGCGCCAACCGCCGATCTGGGTTTTGCACAGCTCGATCTTTCGCGCGGAGTGCGCCAGGGAGCCGGCGAGGTTGTCTACGGTGCCGGTAAAACCGCCGATCAAATTGCCGCCATTATCGAAGCGCTGCGCGATGCCGGCCAGGAGCGCATCCTGGTCACGCGCCTGGATGCCGAAAAAGCAGCCCGTACCTCGGAGCTCCTCGACAACGGCATCGACCTGGGATATGTCCCGGACGCACAGCTCGCCCTCGTGGGCGGCAAGCCCTCCCCTACCGGCAACGGACGCATCGTCGTCGCCTGCGCCGGCACGAGCGACTTACCCGTCGCCGAAGAAGCCGCGTTGACGGCCGAGTTCTATGGCAACGAGGTCGACCGCCTCTACGACGTAGGTGTCGCCGGCCTGCACCGCCTGCTCGCGCATGCCGAGGAACTTGCCCAGGCGCAGGTGGTCATCGCCATCGCCGGCATGGAGGGCGCGCTGGCGAGCGTTATCGGCGGTCTGGTGAGCTGTCCGGTCATCGCCGTTCCCACCAGCGTTGGCTACGGCGCAAGTTTTGGTGGCGTAGCTGCACTGCTCGCCATGCTCAACTCCTGTGCCAGCGGCGTTTCGGTCGTCAATATCGACAACGGCTTTGGCGCCGCCTACCAGGCAAGTCTTATCAATCATCTGAGCGCCGGCACACCCCGCGCCCGCTAAGGAGCATTCCATGTCCAATCATCAGCACACGCTTATCATCGACGGCACCTCGGGCATCAGCGGCGATATGACCGTCGCGGCCCTGCTCGACCTGGGCGCCAGCGAGGAGCACCTGCGCGAACAGCTCGCCACACTGCCGGTCGACGGCTTTACGATCGCCGTCACGCGCGTAAACAAGCATGGCATCGACGCCTGCGATTTCGACGTTCAGCTGGCAGAAGAGCTCGAGAACCACGACCACGACATGGCATGGCTCTACGGCAACGAAGCAACTGCCGAGCACACGCACGAGCACGAGCACCACCATCATGACCATGACGAGCATGAGCACTGCCATGAGCATGATCATGAGACCCACGGCCATGGCCACGAGGGTCACCATCACGCCCACCACCATCACCACCGTTCTTTGGCGGACGTCACCGCCATCATCGACGGCTCACAGCTAAGCGATGGCGCCAAGCGTCGTGCGCTCGCCATCTTTACCGCACTTGCCGCCGCCGAGGCCAAGGCCCACGGCAAAACGCCCGAAACCGTCATGTTCCACGAGGTGGGCGCCGTCGACTCCATCGTCGACGTCTGCTCTGTCGCCATCTGCCTCGATGACCTAGGTATTGAGGACATCGTGGTCGAGTCGCTCTCCGAAGGCCACGGAACCATTCGCTGCGCCCACGGCCTTATGCCCATTCCCGTCCCCGCTGTCGTCAACCTGTGCCAGGCGAGCAATATCGCCCTCACGCCCGCACCGGTCGCCGGCGAGCTCGTGACGCCCACGGGCGCCGCCATCGTCACCGCGCTGCGCACGTCTGACCAACTGCCCTCACGCTACCGCATCGAAGCCGTCGGCTACGGCGCCGGCAAGCGCCCCTACGAGGGTTGCTCCGGCACGCTCCGTTGTCTGCTCGTTCACGTGGATGCATAGCCATGGATGCCCGCAAAGAAAAAAGCCGCGCTGCCATCGTTGCGGCGTTCTCCGAGCTGCTACGCGAAGTGGACTACGGCAAGATTACCGTCGGCGACATCATCGCGCGCGCTCACGTAGGCCGCGCGACATTCTACGGCCTCTTTAAGAGCAAAGACGACCTACTGTCCGAGCTCGTGAGCGACATCTGCACCCATGCCCTCGACGACGATGGCACACCGCTCGACGACCCACTCGTGCAGGTCGAGCATATCCTCAACAACCTCTGGGAGCGCCGCCAGGGCGTACGGGCACTGGTAGCCGGCGCCGGCTCACGCGTCTTCGCCGACTGCCTCCGCAAGACTATCATGTCGCGCGCAGCCGAAACCGTCCCCGCCGACCCCGCAGGCCCCGCCAGCACCATGGACCGCAGCTTCTTACTACACCACATAGCCTCAAGCTTCGTAGCCACCGTCCAATGGTGGGCCTGGCACAACTTCCAAGCAGACAAAGCCGACGTAGCCAAAGACTACCTATCAGCCATAAAACCCCTCTTCAGCTAAGTAAGAAGCTCACCCCAAAGCATCGCCCCAGCCCAGGCCCCCACGCATCCCAAAGTGTCACTCGCGCTTCAACGCCCCTACCAGCAACAAGCCCCTCCCATCCAAATTCAGATATATATGTTGGGTTGCTTGTTCGAATACAGCCAAGAATGCCCAGGGCTCGGTAGGGGTTAACTTTCCAACGCACTCCGCAGGACGCAAAAAGGCTCGCCGCACGAAGTGCACAGCGAGCCTTTTTGCATGTCCGAGGACGCGTTGGAAAGTTAACCCCTACCGAGCCCGGACCTTATAGAGCCGTCCTTTGACTAGAACATGCCCAAGAAACCGTGCACGAACAGCGCGGCCAGAGCGGCACCGACAAACGGAGCGATGCCAGGAACGAGCAGGCCGTACTTCCAGTTGTTGTCAGCCTTGTTCTTAATCGGCAGCACCTGATAGGCCATGCGAGGACCAAGGTCACGAGCCTGGTTCATGGCGAAGCCGGTGATGCCGCCCATGCCCATGCCAACAGCCCAAACGATCAGACCGACGCAGATGGCGAGCATCAGAACGTTCTCGCCAGCACGGTTAGCAGCAGCAAGGATGGCGCTGATGAACACGAAGGTGCAGATAGTCTCGCAGAAGAAGTTGCGGGCATAGTTCGTGCCCTCGGTGGTGGGGTTGGTCGAGAAGATATTGCGCTGGGCAATGGGATCGACGACACCATCGGAAGCCTTGAACTCATCGGCATACATCAACCACGCGATCACGGCACCCGCAAAGCCGCCGAGCATATCGGCAATCATGAAGGGAATGCAGCTGCTCCACGGCACCAAGCCTACGATGCACTGGGCAAGCACCATGGCGGGGTTCATGCACACGGCGCCGCCAAAGATAAACAGGGCGACCGAGATGCCAAAAGACCAGGTGGTGATGGCAAACATGTGGCCGGAGCCCTGATACTTGGTGCCCTTAAGCACGGTATCGCAGCTGTCTCTTATACACATCTGACGCTGCCGACGATCGCATAAGTG
>URCU01000003.1:0-41717 GCA_900546425.1 uncultured Collinsella sp.
TGGGCTCGGAGATGTGTATAAGAGACAGTCCCTAGATAGGGGAGTGGTATGGGTAAGTACATCGTTAAACGTGTGCTTCAGTTCATCCCGGTGTTTTTGGGCGTTACGCTGATTCTGTTCGCCCTCCAGAATATCGTGCCGGGAGATCCGATCAAGCTGATCGGTGGAGACAAGGCTCTGTCCCCCGAGGTGGAGCTTCAGCTTCGCGTTCGCTATCACCTGGTCCAGACGGACGAGGACGGCAACGCGATCCTTGACGAGAACGGCGACCCCGTTCAAACGTCGCTCGTGGACCGTTACTTGTATTACATGAACGGCCTGCTTCATGGCGATCTGGGCAATTCGTATCAGCGCAAGCTGCCGGTTACGGAAATCTTCGCCCAGAAGTATCCGTATACGGTCAAACTTGCCGCGTGCGCCATCGTACTCGAGGCGATCATGGGTATCGGTGCGGGTATCATTTCGGCGGTAAAGCGTTATTCCTTCTGGGATATTTTGGTAACGCTCACCACGTCGATCCTCGTTGCGGTCCCGGCCTTCTGGCTCGGTATGTTGTTGCAGCTGTTCTTTGGCGTCATCCTCAAGGACGCCACGGGCGGTGCATTCTCCATGCCGATCTCGGGTGCCGGCGGTTCCAGCTCTCAGTATCAGGATTGGATGCACTATGTGCTTCCGACCATTACGCTGGCTTCGGTTTCGACCGCTTACGCTGCCCGCATTATGCGCTCGCAGCTGCTTGACGTCATGAACCAGGATTACATCCGTACGGCAAAGGCCAAGGGTCTCTCCAATCGTGCGATCATCATCAAGCATGCGCTTAAGAATGCACTCATCCCCGTCGTTACCTATATTGGTGTCGACTTTGGTGGCATGCTTTCGGGCGCCATCCTGACCGAGACGGTCTTTAACTGGCCCGGTATCGGCTATGAGGTCTATCGCGCCATTAGCATGCGTGACTGGCCCATCGTTATGGGCGGCGTTACGCTCATCGTTGTCGTCGTCATGGTGATCAACCTGCTCGTCGACATTAGCTATGCATTCCTCGACCCGCGCATCCGCCTTGGCGGTCCGTCGGATAAGGCCTAAGGGAGGTACGTCTCATGCAGGAAACTGATTCTCAGTCTCAGGAGCAGGCTACCGCCACCAAGGTCGCATCTGCTCCCGCCAAGTCCCGCACGCTGTGGGGCGACGCTTTTAAGCGTCTTCGTAAGAACAAGCTCGCCGTTATCGGTGTCTGCTGGATCATCATCGTCGTTGTGGTTGCCCTGACCGCAGATCTGTGGGCTAAGCCCTGGCTCGGTTCTCCGACGGCTTCCGACTCGACCACTATGGCCGAGACGTCGCTGCTGGCTCCGTGTGCAGAGCATCCGTTTGGCACCGACGCCCTTGGTCGTGACATTCTTGTCCGCGTTATCTACGGTGCGCGCGTTTCGCTGTCCGTCGGAATTATGGCCACCGCGATCTCCACGCTGATTGGTCTGGTCATGGGTGCTCTGGCCGGTTTCTACGGCGGCATCTGGGATACGATCATCATGCGCTGTGCGGACATCTTCCTGGCGTTCCCGTACGTGCTGTTCGTTGTCGCCATGATCGCCGTTATCGGCCGTGGTCTTCAGAACGTCTTTATCGCCATCGGTATTCTCGGCTGGCCTTCGATTGCGCGCGTCTTCCGCTCTGCGATCTTGACCGTCAAGGAAAACGACTATGTTGATGCTGCGCGCGCGATGGGTGCATCCGATGCTCGTATCGTCGTACGTCACATCTTCCCGAACTCCGTCGCCTCCATCGTGGTCTACGCGACCATGAACATTGGTGGCGCCATTCTGACCGAGTCCGCTCTGTCCTTCCTCGGCATGGGCGTTATTCCGCCTACGCCTTCGTGGGGCTCCATGATTCAGGACGGTCAGCAGTATCTTCTGACCGCTCCCTGGATGATGATCATGCCCGGTCTGGCAATTCTCTCGACGGTGCTCGCCTTCACCCTGCTGGGTGACGGTCTGCGCGACGCCCTCGACGTCAAGATGAAGGACGCATAAGGATGAAGAAGAACAAGAACTATGTGGACCTGAAGGACCAGCCGGTTCCTGAGGGCCAGCATCTGCTCGAGGTCGATGACCTTAAGATGTATTTCCACACCGAGGATGGCGTTGTTCGCGCTGTCGACGGTGTCTCCTACACGCTCGATCGCGGCGAGACCCTGGGCGTCGTCGGTGAGTCCGGCTCCGGTAAGTCCGTGACCGCCATGACCATCATGGGCCTCATCTCGATGCCTCCGGGAAAGATCGAGGGCGGTGACGTTCGCTATCGCGGCCGCTCCATCCTCGAAATGACCGAGGAAGAGATGCAGCACATTCGCGGCAACGATATCGCGATGATCTTCCAGGATCCTATGACCTCCTTGAACCCGGTCTATAAGATCGGCAAGCAGGTGGGCGAGGGTCTTCGTCTGCACCGTGGCTACTCCAAGCAGGAGGCGCTCAAGCGTGCCACCGAGCTTTTGGACCTCGTGGGTATCCCCGAGCCCGAGAAGCGCGTCAATGAGTATCCGCACCAGTTCTCTGGCGGTATGCGTCAGCGAGTCATGATTGCCATGGCTCTTGCCTGCGATCCCGATATTCTGATTGCCGACGAGCCCACGACGGCTCTGGACGTTACCATTCAGGCTCAGATTATCGAGCTCATGCAGGAAATGCAGGAGAAGAACGGCAACGCCATCATCATGATTACCCATGACCTGGGCGTCGTTGCCGATATGGCCGATAAGATCATGGTTATGTACGCCGGCCGTCCCGTCGAGTTCGGTACTGCTGAGGAAATCTTCTACGAGAGTCGCCACCCCTACACCTGGGGCCTTATCCGCTCCATCCCGGAGCAGGCCATCGAAGAGAAGAAGCCGCTTACGCCGATTCACGGCAACCCGCCTTCGCTCATGAACCTGCCTGAGGGCTGCGTCTTCTCTCCTCGTTGCCCCTATGCGACGGACAAGTGCCGCAAGCAGCGCCCCGAGCGCGTTGTCACCGAGTCTGGTCATTACTCTGCGTGCCACTACTCCGGCGACCCCGAGTTCCTCAAGAACGCTCCTGAGACGTCCCGTACACGCAAGGATTCCAAGAAGGGAGGCGAGGCGTAATGGCAGATACCAACGAGCGTACTCCGCTGCTGAAGGTCGAGCACCTCTCTAAGGAGTTTCCCGCTGAGTCCGGCATGTTCGCCAAGCGCTTCTCCAAGCGTGTCGTCTCTGCAGTGAATGACATTTCGTTCGAGATTTATCCGGGCGAGACTTTTGGCCTGGTCGGCGAGTCTGGTTGCGGTAAGTCCACCACGGGCCGTACCATCATGCGCCTGACCAAGCCGACGGCAGGCAAAGTGTTCTTCCAGGGCAAAGACGTTGCCGAGATGAGCAAGCATGAGATCAAGGACATGCGTCGCGAGATGCAGTTTATCTTCCAGGATCCTTATGCTTCGCTGAATCCCCGTATGACCATCGGCGAGATCGTCTCCGAGCCCATGACCATTCACGGCGTGGGCACCAAGGAAGAGCGCATTGAGCGTGTCCGCGAGCTTCTCGACGTTGTCGGACTGAACCCCGAGCACATCAACCGTTATCCTCATGAGTTCTCCGGCGGTCAGCGTCAGCGTGTCGGCATTGCCCGCGCGTTCGCTCTGAAGCCCAAGCTGATCATCTGCGACGAGCCTGTCTCTGCACTTGACGTTTCCATTCAGGCCCAGGTTTTGAACCTGCTAAAGGAGCTTCAGGATAAGTTCGGTACGGCTTATCTCTTCATTGCTCACGACCTCTCTGTCGTACAGCATATCTCCGACCGTGTTGCCGTTATGTATCTGGGTAAGATGGTCGAGGTTTCGGACTGGAAGACGCTCTACAGCGAGCCTCACCATCCGTACACGCAGTCGCTGCTGTCTGCCGTGCCGGTGCCCGATCCTGATATCCAGAAGACCCGCAAGCGTATCATCCTCGCCGGCGATCCGCCGTCGCCGCTGGATCCGCCGACCGGCTGCCGTTTCCACACGCGCTGCCCGATCGCGCAGGGCATCTGCTCCGAGAAGCTTCCCGAGTTTAAGGAAGTTGCCCCGGGCCACTGCTGCGCGTGCCACTTCGCGGAGCCGTTCCCGATCAAGGAATCGCACATCGACCTGTAGTCGGTTGTCTGTCCGGGCCCGTGCTGGACTTAGTTTTCAGAACGTCCTCGACCATGGAAACCCCCTTATCCTGCTCCTTCGGAGCTGCGGATAAGGGGGTTTCCTGGTCTGCGGAATGTTCTGAAAACTAAGTCCAGCACGGGCCCTGCGGTAACTCGGCAGGGGGAGTGCGATTCCCTGATCGCTCACTTAGTTTAATAAGAAATTGAGCGAGGCCGGAGCTTTAGCTCCGGCCTCCCCATATAAGGGCTCGGCAAAGCCGAGCCACCAAATTTGCATCAGCCCTCAGAACATGTTTGAGAACTGTGCCTGAAGTACGTATTTGCAGGCCCCGTATCGGTGTTGCCTCCCGGCGCATTCCGCAGGGGGAGCGATATTTCGCAGCACGAAGTGCGTAGCAAAATATCGCTCATGCCCGAGGACGCGCCGGGAGGCAACACCGATACGGGGCCGGACATATAGATCTACCTGCGCATTTACAAATTCGTAAACTTTTTTCTAAAAAGTGCTTGCACAGTTCTCGAATCATAGGTTATTATCTTCCTCGTTGAACGCGCTGGTCCAACAAAACGAACTGCGAATCAACAACATAGCATGTCGGAGTGGCGGAATTGGCAGACGCGCTAGCTTGAGGTGCTAGTGACCGCTTTTTGGTCATGCGGGTTCAAGTCCCGCCTCCGACACCATCGCATTTGAGAAGCCTCTTCGGAGGCTTTTTTGTTACCGATAGACGGTGAGGTCCACGATGGAAACGCTTGAGCGCAACGAGTGGGCAGACGTTGCCCAACTGGTCGAGATCACGAGCGATGCTGTCATCATCTGTGAGCTCGACGGAACCATTCTGCATGTGAATAATCGTTTGCTCGACCTGATGTGCGAGGAACGCGCTGACGTCATCAGCGGTGATGTCAAAGACGTTCTGTACTCGTCTGCCTTTGAGCGCGCGACCGAACATCGCCTGCCGTTTGAGACCGATGGCTCCGAGAGCGAGCTGATGCTCAAGCTGAGCGACGGGTCTTTTATTCCCGTCTTGGTTCGCGCGGGTTCCGTTACGCCTCCGCGTATCTTTGGACGTCGTGCACCGCGTGTCCTGGTGGCGCTTCACAGCATCGAAGAGCAGTATTCCCACGATCGTCAGCTCAAACGTGCGCTATCGGAGCTTAGGGTGGCGAATAAACGCCTTTCGGGTACCCTTTCAGTCATTATGAGTACCGTGGGCTCCGATGAGCTCCCCAGCTTGCTCGATACCGTTTTGAATCAGCTCGTTGGAACGCTCGATGCCTCCGGTGCGGCTATCTATTTTTCCGAGAGCGGCGGCTTTAAGCTCCGCGGTGTTTCTAAGGAGCTTGAGGACGGCTATCTGCCCGAGTTTATGCCGTACGGCGCGGGCATTCCGACCTACGTACTTCGCGAGTCGCGTGCCTGTCGCCTGTCGATCCAGCAGGACCTTGAGGGCGACCGGGTTGCTTCGGGTATGTTCATGGATTTGGACAATCGTTCCAAGCACTTGCTGCGCGTGCAGGATATGCCCCCGTATCGCAGCGAGATCTGTCTTCCTGTGTTTTACGGCACGCAGGTCCTTGGCGTGTTGGAAGTTGGCTGGAAACGCCCCCAGGCGCCACTTGCCTATGACGTGAACGTGCTCGAGGTCATCTGCGATTACCTGTCTATTCAGCTGGTCGGCATGGCGTCGAGCTTACGTTCGCGCCGCACGGCGGAGCTCGGCCGCTCGCTCAATTTGCTGCGCGACGAACTGTTTACCTATCTCGATGATCCCGTTGCCGCCTCGCGAGCGGTGTCGACGGAAATCTGCACGGTGCTCAATTGTCATTTCTGCCCCGTGGAGTATGATGCGGGCCTCGAAACCTATGTCATCGATTTTGAGGGCGGCAGTCGTGTGCCGTTGCCGGGCGATCCGGAGTCGCTCTTCTTTTCCACCACCGCACCAGCTGCGCGTTTGGGGGTCGCTTCCGATGGTTTTGAGCCGTCGGTGCTGGGCGGTGCGAGTGCTGATGATCTTAAGCATGTGCGCTTGACCCGCGTCGACGAATCCATGCCTATGGGCGGATGGTTGAGGGCTCATGGCCTGCCGTGCCAGGGCCTCTATGTCGATTCCGGCTTCGAGGCGGGACGCGTTCGCTCGGAGGGCGGCGGTCGGCGGAACAACGATGCGATCGTTCCCGCTGATATCGCCAAGGGGCCGACGAGGCGCGCTTTGCTGCTCCGCGATGGCAGCCAAGAACCAATTGACGACCTTGAATACGACTACCTGGTGCATCTGGCGCATGACTTTGAGCTGATCTATGAAGGCGAGTCTCAAAAGCGCGAAGAGCGTCATATCGCTCAGACGCTTCAGATTGGCATGAGAAATTCGCTTGGTGACGTTCCGGGCATTGCAACCGATTCGGTATACCTATCGGCAACGAATTCTGCGTTGGTCGGCGGCGACTTCTATACGCTTGTCCGTCTTCCCGACGATTGTGCCGTAATGATTTTGGGCGATGTGTCCGGCAAGGGGATTGAGGCGGCGTCGATGTCGGCACTCGTCAAGACGGCGCTGACGGCCTATGCCTGGGAGGGTGCAGGGCCTGCCCGTATGGCACGCTCGCTCAATAGCATGCTCATGGGCTTTTCGAGGGTCGAGACGTTTGTGACGGCGTTTATCGCCAAGATCGATCTTAAAGCGGGCCGCGCTACTTATTGCTCTGCGGGACATCCTCCCACTATGGTCATTAGGCCGTCGTCGACGCCGCGTGGCGGCGGCGAGACCTGCGGGGGAGAAGTGGAGCTCCTTGGGTGCCAATCGGGCGTGATCGGTGCCTTTGAGAGCATGGTCTACGAGACGGGCGTGTTTACATTCGCTCCTGGTGACATGCTATTTATGTATACCGACGGAACAATCGAAGCACGTGATCGCTCGGGTGCTTTCTTTGGCGAGCAGCGCCTTCGTGACCTTCTGCTCTCTGTCTCGGGTGAGGGCGTATCGGGAATCTGCGGTAAGGTCTTGGGCGAGCTTGATCGCTTTACCGAGTCGGCGCTGGACGATGACATCGCGCTGGTCTCCCTTGAGTTTTTACGGGGTCGATCGTAGGTCACGACGCCTGACGGGCGAAATCTGCGCGGTTGCAGATACGTGTGCATCGAGCGAGCTCTTTTGGGGAACCATGGTCGTATGAATGAGTGGAATGACATAGCGGTTTTGACGCCACCGGGCGATATCGACATCGCCTCGGTGCCCGCACTGCGCCGACGGTTGGATAATTTGATCGACCGGGGCGTGCGTCGTGTTGTCATCAATTGCCAGGCCGTGGGCTTTATCGACTCGACGGGTTTGGCGTTTTTGCTTACACGTGCTAGAGAGCTTATGGGGCATGAGGGACTGCTTTCGCTCGTTAACGCCTCCGATGGGGTCGTTCGCTTTTTGGAAATTGCCCGACTTGTCGACATCCTGCATGTCGCGGGCCCGGCGCGGGAGTCGATTCCCGCCATTCCGGTGGGGGAGTTGCCGCGATGGAGCAAGAGCGTCGAAGTGCAGCGAGGCATCGAGAATCTCCCGTATTATCGGCACCGTGTGGCCGAGCTCCTCGAATCGCTTCCCCTGAGGCGTGATGAGCGCTATGACGTCGCATTGGCGTTGGGGGAGGCATTGGGTAACGCATATGACCATGCGGGCGGTGTTGGCTGCATCCTGACGGTTCAGGCCTATGGGGACCGTGTTGTGCTCGAGGTGCTTGATCGGGGCGCTGGCTATTCTATCGATGGGGCGAGCGAGCCGGTGGCATCCGAGGAACGCGGACGCGGTATCAAGCTTATGCGCATGCTCGTCGATAACGTGGAGGTTGCCCGTCGCACGGATGGCGCTGGCACACGCGTTCGGATGGTGAAGCTGTTTAGCTCGGCATTGGAATCGTGCGCATAGCGCCTTGACTTGGCGTTATTTACCTGCATGAACTTGCTTTGGGCAACTTTTTTGAAAAAAGTACTTGCGTCTTTAGGACAACTCGCGTAAATTAATAACCCGCAAGCGGACATGGCTCAGTTGGTAGAGCACAACCTTGCCAAGGTTGGGGTCGCGGGTTCGAGCCCCGTTGTCCGCTCCATTGCATTTCCGGACCGTCTCAAGCGGTCCTTTTTCGGCGAAGTGGCCAAGTGGTAAGGCAGAGGCCTGCAAAGCCTTTACCCCCGGTTCGAATCCGGGCTTCGCCTCCAGGCAACATCCGGGCGCTCCGGCGCCCGTTTTGTTTTACATATGCGGACATGGCTCAGTTGGTAGAGCACAACCTTGCCAAGGTTGGGGTCGCGGGTTCGAGTCCCGTTGTCCGCTCCAAGCGCAACAGCCCGACTACTACGGTAGCCGGGCTTTTTCGTACCCATCGCCTGGGCTCGAACTTTTTTCAAATTATTCGAAAATAGTTCTTGCATTCGGGTGGATCATCCCGTATATTAAATCCTCGCAGGCGGACATGGCTCAGTTGGTAGAGCACAACCTTGCCAAGGTTGGGGTCGCGGGTTCGAGCCCCGTTGTCCGCTCCATTTGGGCGTTTAGCTCAGGGGGAGAGCGCTTCCCTGACACGGAAGAGGTCAGAAGTTCAAATCTTCTAACGCCCACCAAATGTTCGCAGTCCAGAGGCTTTGCTTCTGGACTGTTTTGTTTTATGCCGCCAAACATGCCAGCAAATTTTGATCCAAGGTCTGTATGCGATGGTCTTCGTATCCCGTAGGGGTGCCGGCAGATTGCATACGTCCTGGCCGAGCGTGACCGCAACATGTTGGTCAAGCATAATCTTTTGGATTCTTTTGGCGTGAGTGGCTTGGTTTTAGTAGGATTTGTCAGTGGCTTGACTAAGGGGGTTTTATAGCTGCCATGCAGGTAGCCGTGTTGGTAACGTTTTACCGACTTGTCAAATACCCCTCATTTATAATGCGTCTGCAAAATGACTAATTGCTTTGACCTGCTGAAACACTATATGTTGTGTTTGACCTAAAAAAAGAATACAGGATATAGATGCATCTTTGTCGTATGATAGATGGCGGACAGAGAACGAAGACCTTAATTGCCTCTTTTGAACGTGTCCTTGAGCCGCTTGATCGGCTCCTGGGAATGTCCGCATAGAGGCTTATGGTTTATCGAGAACACAGATTGCGCGACGGCGCCGCAAGACAGGGGCAAGCCCTGCCGGGCATCGTTTGGCTCTGAAGCGCAATGAGGCTACGACGCGAAAGAGGCAAGAGGATGAAGATCATCAAGCGCAGCGGCACCGAGGTTGTCTTTGACATCGATAAGATTGTCAATGCCATCCGCGCCGCTAACTTGGAGGTCGAGGAGAGCTCTCGTCTAACCGACCGCCAGGTGGTTTATGCGGCGCAAAACGTCGCCGAGGCATGCGAGAACGCGGGCCACACCGTTTCGGTCGAGGAGATCCAGGATTTGGTCGAGGACGAGATCATGCGTCTCGACTGCTACGAGGTTGCCCGCCACTACATCATCTATCGATATGTTCAGAGCCTGAAGCGCCAGAAGAACACGACCGATGACAAGATCCTGTCGCTGATCGAGTGCAATAACGAAGAGGTCAAGCAGGAGAACTCCAACAAGAACCCGACCGTCAACTCCGTTCAGCGCGACTATATGGCTGGCGAGATTTCCAAGGACCTGACCCAGCGCGTGCTGCTGCCTCAGGAGATCGTGGATGCCCATAATGAGGGTCTGATCCATTTCCACGATTCGGATTACTTTGCCCAGCATATGCACAACTGCGATCTGGTGAACCTGGAGGACATGCTCCAGAACGGCACTGTTATTTCGGGCACGCTGATTGAGAAGCCGCACAGCTTCTCGACCGCCTGCAATATTGCGACGCAGATTATCGCCCAGGTTGCTTCCTCCCAGTACGGCGGCCAGTCCATCTCGCTGACCCATCTTGCCCCCTTTGTTGAGGTGAGCCGTCAAAAGATTCGTGGCGAGGTCGCCCGCGAGCTCGAGGAGCTCGGCGTTTCCGCATCTCCCGAAAAGGTTCGCGAGGTCGTTGAGGATCGCCTGCGTGACGAGATCCGTCGCGGCGTCCAGACGATTCAGTATCAGGTCGTGACCCTTATGACCACCAATGGCCAGGCGCCGTTCGTGACGGTCTTTATGTATCTTAACGAGGCCCGTACGCCTCAGGAGAAGCACGACCTTGCCATGATCGTGGAGGAGACGCTTCGCCAGCGCTACGAGGGCGTTAAGAACGAGGCCGGCGTGTGGATTACCCCGGCATTCCCCAAGCTTATCTATGTACTCGAGGACGATAACGTTCACGAGGATTCCCCGTACTTCTACCTGACCCAGCTGGCTGCCAAGTGCACCGCCAAGCGCATGGTGCCCGATTACATCTCCGAGAAGAAGATGCGCGAGCTCAAGCTGTCTAAGGGCGAGAGCGCCGGCAACGGCGATTGCTACACCTGCATGGGTTGCCGCAGTTTCCTGACGCCCGACCGTTCGGGCAACGGTTTTAACAACGTTGCCAACGCGCTGAACTACGACCCGAACAAGCCCAAGTACTATGGTCGCTTTAACCAGGGCGTTGTGACCATCAACCTGCCTGATGTCGCACTGAGCTCGCACCAGGATATGGACAAGTTCTGGAAGATCTTCGATGAGCGCCTTGAGCTGTGCCACCGTGCCCTGCTGTGCCGTCATGAGCGCCTGATGGGTACACTTTCTGACGCCGCGCCGATTCTTTGGCAATACGGCGCCCTGGCGCGTCTGAAGAAGGGCGAGACGATCGACAAGCTGCTCGTGGGCGGATACTCTACGATCAGCCTGGGCTATGCCGGCCTGTATGAGTGCGTTAAGTACATGACGGGTCACAGCCACACCGAGAAGGAGGGCACGCCGTTTGCCATGGCCGTCATGCAGCACATGAACGACAAGTGCGCCGAGTGGAAGGCCGAAAGCGATATCGACTTCTCGCTGTACGGCACCCCGCTTGAGTCGACGACCTACAAGTTTGCCAAGTGCCTGCAGCGCCGTTTTGGCATTATCCCGGGCGTGACGGACAAGGGCTACATTACCAACAGCTATCACGTCCATGTGTCCGAGGAGATCGACGCATTCGACAAGCTCAAGTTCGAGGGTATGTTCCAGCAGCTTTCGCCGGGCGGTGCCATCTCCTACGTCGAGGTTCCCAACATGCAGGACAACCTCAAGGCTGTCATTCGCGTGATGCAGTACATCTACGACAACATCATGTACGCCGAGCTCAACACCAAGAGCGACTACTGCCAGGTGTGCGGCTACGACGGTGAGATCAAGATTGTCGAGGACGATGGCAAGCTGGTGTGGGAGTGCCCCAACTGCGGCAACCGCGACCAGGAGAAGATGAATGTCGCTCGTCGTACGTGCGGCTACATCGGTACCCAGTTCTGGAACCAGGGTCGAACCGAGGAGATCCGCGACCGCGTGCTGCATCTCTAATAACCATCCCAGGCTGCCCCGTAGCGAGGCCCCGGACCTTTACTCGCTATTTCGGACAGTCCTGGCTCACGACGGAGGCGCCACTGGCGCCTCCTGTTCGTGCGGAACTCATATCGAGCAAAGGTCCGGGGCCTCGCTACGGGCAGCCAAGTTGATGTAGCTGAGATGCGGCATGCGGTCTGCTCACTCCTCGAAGTTCTTAGCGGAAATAATTTGAGCTGCAGCTGCGATTTACTTGCGATGGCGGTTGAGCTGCAGCTGAGTATTTATTGGACCTCGAACCCTATGCTCGATGTTCGCTTCGTTCATTGAGTTACCCTTTGCATGAGGCCGGGACATATCGTCCCGCCCGCAGTTTCGCAGGCCGAAGGCCGAGAATGTTTGAGGACGGGAAGATATGTCCCGGCCTCCCGGGAGAGTTACTTATGAACTACGCGAACATTAAGTATTTCGATATTGCTGATGGTGAAGGCGTTCGTACTTCTCTGTTTGTGAGCGGGTGCCGTCGTGGGTGCAAGAATTGCTTTAACTCTGTCGCGTGGGACTTTGCTGCGGGCGAGCCGTTCGATCGCGCCGTCGAGGATAAGATTATCGAGAGTCTCGATCATCCCTTTATCGATGGCCTGACGATTCTGGGTGGCGAGCCTATGGAGCCCGAGAATCAGGCGGGGCTTGTTGACTTTATCGAGCGCGTGCGTGCGGCCTATCCTGCTGGGTCGGGCAAGACCATTTGGTGCTTTACCGGTGACGTGCTCGAGGAGCTTATGCCGGGTGGCCGTCATCATACCGAGGTGACGGACCGTATCCTGGCCTGCCTCGACATGTTGGTGGACGGCCCGTTCGTTCAGGATCTGTACGATATCTCGTTGCGCTTTAGGGGCTCGAGCAATCAGCGCGTGATCGACATGAACGCCACGCGCGCTCGTGCTGCACGTGAGGGCGTTGCGCTTTGCGATGCTGTGGAGCTTTGGCGGGACGATCCGGTCTATTCGACCCATACTATGTAGCTGGCAGAGGTTGCGTGCCGGCGTGGTACCATAGCGCGAACGCGAAATCGAAAAAAGTGAGGCCCAGATGGTCGATCAGGAAAAAGTCGAGACTGCCATTAAGCTGCTGCTTGAAGGTATAGGCGAGGACCCAACTCGTGAGGGCCTGCTGGAGACTCCGGCACGCGTCGCCCGTATGTATGGCGAGATTGCCGGCGGTATGGACCAGAGCGCCGAGGAGCACCTGTCCAAAACTTTTGCCGTCGCTTCGAACGATTTGGTTATCGAGCGCGACATTACGTTCTACTCGCTGTGCGAGCATCATCTGCTGCCGTTTTATGGTAAGGCTGCGATCGGCTATATCCCTAACGGTCGCGTGGCAGGTCTGTCTAAGCTTGCCCGCACGGTTGAGGTCTATGCCCGTCGTCTGCAGCTGCAGGAGCAGCTGTGTGCGCAGGTTGCCGATGCCCTCATGGAGTATCTCGCTCCCCAGGGAGCGATTGTGCTCATGGAAGCTGAGCATATGTGCATGACCATGCGCGGCGTGCAAAAGCCTGGCACCAAGACCGTGACGCTCGCTCGTCGCGGCGTCTTTGAGGCCGATCCGGCGCTCGAGGAGCGATTCTTTAGGATGCTGGGACGCTAACTATGCGAGTCGTCAACGACTTTACATCGAATACTGACGAGGGAACGCCGCGTCGCGGTTTTATGGCTTCGGGCCTGGCGCCTTTTGGTGCCATGCCTCGCATTGATTACATCTGTGCCAACGGTCTGTTCCGGCGGCACCTGGGCAACATTGCACAGTTGGAATCGGGGCGCATCTTCTGCCGCCACGGTATTGACCACCTGCTGGATGTCGCTCGCATTATGTGGATCAAGAATCTCGAGGAACAGCTCGAATTTGACCGCGAGGTCATCTACGCCACGGCACTTCTTCACGATATCGGCAAAGATGAACAGTATGAATCGGGTATATCCCATGATGTTGCAAGTGAACGCGTCGCTGATGCGATTCTCGGCGGTATGCCCGATGACGTAGCGTTTGAGCCGGCCGATGCCGCAGCCATTAAGACGGCCATTCTGGGCCATCGAAAGCTGCGCGTGAACAGCCAACCGCTCGAGCGTCTGCTCTATGCAGCCGACAAAGCGTCGCGCGCCTGCTTTGCATGCCCCGCGCGCAATGCTTGCAATTGGAGCGATGATAAAAAGAACCTGTCGATTCGCGTGTAGTTAGTTTGCGCGGTCGGGGTTCTAAACGAAGGAGACGATCGCGATGAGTAACAAGAAACTGCCCGAGAATGCAACCAAGACTGAAGGCGCCGAGCTCGCCCGCCGTGGAAGGGGCGAAATATCCACCGCAGCGGCGGTGCCCCACGTGAGCTATGACGACCTGCGCCATGCTGACCGCATTACTATCGACGGTCTCGAGGTCTTTGCCAACCACGGTGTGTATCCCGAAGAGAACGCGCTGGGCCAGAAGTTCATCGTGTCCTTGGTGCTCTATGCCGACCTGCGTGCAGCAGGGGAGCACGACAACCTGGATGCCTCGATTGATTACGGCTCGGTGTGTCACGATGTCGACGGATATCTGCGCGAGCATACGTTTAAGCTCATCGAGGCTGCAGCCGAGGGTGTGGCCCAGATGCTGCTGCGTCGTTACCCCCTGCTGCTTGGCGTGCGTGTTAAGCTCGATAAGCCTTGGGCTCCCGTCGGTCTTCCCCTGGCAAGCTGCGGCGTCGAGATCGAGCGCGTGCGCTAGTCGACGCTAGAGCTTGTTGAGGGGTGGCCGCTTGAGCCGCTGCGACAGAGCCCTATTGTTGGGGCAGTACGTGTCGAGCAGGGCGTGAAACCGCTGATTGTGGCTTGGCTCGAGCAAGTGGACGAGCTCGTGGGCGACAACCATGTCGAGGCATTCGACAGGGTAGGCGGCGAGCTCGCGCGCGATGCGAATGGCGCCGGTTTTGGGTGTGCATGAGCCCCAGCGCGTCTTCATACTGCGTACGGAAACGCGGGAAACGGCGATACCCATTGCGATTTCGTATGCATGCACCATATCGCGCAGCGCTGTGGTGACCTCGGATGCATAGAGCTGGTCGATGCGGGTCTGGAGCTCATCGGGCGTCAGGCCGTCGAGGATTGCGCGCCGCTCGGCCTGTGGGCGTTCGTTCGATTTGTCGGCGCCCATAAAACTTGCGAAGGTGGCCTGCTTGGGCCGCGGTGCGGGCGATGCAAAGTTGTGATCGAGCGCATCTTGTACCGTGATGGGCTTGCCCCAAAGCGCAATGATGGACGAGGGACTGAGCGGCTCTCGCGCCGTCGCCTGATGTTGCTCACGCTGGTCAAGTCGGCTGATAATCCAGGCGCTGTTGCGCTTCACAAACGCTTCGATACGCTCGCGGCTGGCGCCGAGCGGTGCGCTGGCGTGGGCCTCACCGCTCGATGTGACGCGTAGGTTGAAGTTCTTGACGCGCTTTTTGGTAACGACGACGGGGATGGATGTGCCATCCGGTCGGGATACGGAAATCGTAAACTGCTGCGTCAAAAGCGGTCCTTTGGATTGGGGACGGGCCGGCATGTCGACCGTTCGGCATGCCGGCCCGCTCAAGGGATGTGAAATTAATAACGCTCAAAGAAGGCAAGCGCGTTGTCGCTGCAGAGCTTCTGCATCACGGTCTTGCCAAAGTGCTTGGAAAGCATGTTCTGGAACTCGGGCATCTTGCTGGCATCGGAGAGGAAAGCGGGCACCGTGGCTCCGTCCCAGTCGCCGCCGAGTGCGATGACGTCCTCGCCGCCCAGGTCGAGCCAGTGTTCGATATGTGCCGCCAGCTGGTCGAAGGTGACGTCTGCGGCGGTCTTGTCGGTTGCGTCGTTGGAAAGGAACTCGCTGCAGTAGTTGAGGCCGACGATACCGCCCATGTCGCGAATGGTGCGGAACTGGTCGTCGGTAAGGTTGCGTTTGACGCCGCAAACCGCACGGGAGTTGGAGTGGCTGGCGACGAAGGGGCGCGTGGCGTGGGCGACAACCTCGTCAAAGCACTCATCGTTGAGGTGGGAGACGTCGAGTACCATGCCGGCGTGCTCCATCTGCGTAAGTGCCTCGATGCCGGCGGCGGTGAGGCCGGCGTGGGTATCGTGTCCGCTCGCGAGCGGTCCCTGCGCGTTCCAGCTGAGTGACGACATAAGCACGCCCAAGCTCTTGAGCACCTCGATCGGCGCGGGGTCCTCGGCAAAGAACGTGGCGTTTTCGATGGTGTGGATGCAAGCGACCTTGCCGTCCTTGAGCGCGGGGCGAATGTCTGCGGCGCTGCGTACGTTGACCATGCGGTCGTGGTTGAGCATGGCCTGGCCGCTCATATGCGCCATGATTTGCGCCTGGAAGCGCGCGGCGTGGGCGGTGGGAATCTCGTCGGGGACAAACGTGGCGAAGCACTGTGCCCACGGCGTGTTGCCGATCTTTGCGAGCGAGATGGCGCAGGCGTTGCCCTCGATGAGGTCGAAATCTTGCGGATGCGTTTCGTCGCCGGGGAAATAACCGTCGGTGCCGGCAGTAAAGCGCAGGTCGAGATCGAGCGTGGCCCAGCCGATGCGGTCGGCGGTGTCGCAGTGTAGGTCAAATACGGGATATGCCATGGTTCCTCCGGTTGCAGCGTTTCTTTGCAAACTGTCTTTGAATTGTATGACTAGGGTATAGTTAGCGCCATATGTTCATGGCGGCCCGCGTTGCGCGCCGCCCTTATCACGGAGGTTACCATGTCCAACCAGGGCAAGAAGGTTAAGACCCATTATCGCGGCACGCTCGACGACGGCACGCAGTTCGATAGCTCCTACGATCGCGGCGAGCCGCTGGAGTTCACCTGCGGCGCCGGCCAGATGATCAAGGGCTTCGACGCCGCTGTTGTCGACATGCAGGTGGGCGAGAAGAAGACTGTGCACATTCCTGCTGCCGATGCCTACGGCGAGCACAATCCCGAGATGGTTCTGACCTTCCCGGCCGAGCAGGTTCCCAACATCGAGCAGATCGAGAAGGGCATGAAGCTTTTCCTGTCCACGCCGAGCGGCATGCCCGTCCCCGCCGTGGTCATCGACGTGACGCCCGAGGCCGTGACGCTCGACGCCAACCACGAGTTGGCCGGCAAGGACCTCAACTTTGATATCGAGCTCGTCGAGGTCGAGGGCTAGAGCATGCCTGAACGCCTGGTTTCGACGACATGTTTGGGAAATCTCAACGACCCGTCCTATGAGCTTTTGCTTCGCCGGGAGCTGGGCGGTGTCTTTGAGGTCGATGAGCTACTGCTCGATTGGGACCAGGCTGATGTATGCGCGTTTGCGGGCGTGTCGGAGCTGGGGTGCACGATCGATGTTCGGCTGGATGCTACCGACGGTGGTCGTCTTGCCGACGGCGACGTGCTCGCCATTGACCGTTCGGGCGTGGTGCCCGTGGCGGTTGTCGTGCGCCTGCGCAGCGCCGAGGTTTATTTGGTCGAAGTCGACCGCATGGATCCGATTGCGCTCGCGCATGCGTGCTGGGAGATCGGCAACATGCATGCGCCGCTCTTCCGGGGCGACTCGGACGAGCATACCGTGCGCATGTATACGCCGGTGCAGCCTGTTTTGGGCCGCATGCTCCGGGGTGTCGAGGGTGTTCGGCTCACGGTGGTTACCCGTGAACTCGATGCGGACCGGCGCTTTGCGTCGAGTGCGGCGGAGGTCGTCGTTAGCATGGCTCCCGACTTTACCATCGTAAAAAAGACGCGCGGCTAAGCGCGCGTATGCGCAAGACGGGCTTTGAGGGGCGACCAATCAAGGTCCGTCTTGCTGTTGATAGGAGGCTTTGGGGAAGCGTATGGGTCTTGAGGGAATCAAGCTGATTGCATGCGATTTGGACGGCACGTTGCTGCATCCGGGGGAGCGCGAGCCGCGTCCTGAGGCCTTTGAGCTTATCGATGAGCTGCATCGTCGCGGTATCGTGTTTATGCCGGCGAGTGGCCGTCAATATGCGAGCTTGCGCTGCCTGTTTGCCCCGGTGGCCGATGAGCTCGCCTATGTATGCGAAAACGGAGCCCTGGTGATGAGCGAGGGGCGTGCCGTGGTCAAGCGCTCTATGGAGCGTAGCCTTGCTATGGATATCGCGAATGCTGTGGTTGCGTATCCCCATGCCGACGTGACCCTTTCGTGTGAGGGACACCTCTACACCATGAGCGGCAACGATGCGTTCGTCGACCATTTGCGCTATGAGGTCCACTGCGACGTGGCGGTGGTCGACCGTCCCGAGGACATCGACGAGGACGTCATTAAGATTGCCTTCCAGACGCCCGAGGTGGATCAGCCGGCGGCGCTGGAGCATTTTGAGCGCCTCTTTAGCGACCGTGTCGACGTGATGACGTCGGGAACCGAATGGACGGACTTTATCGGTTTCGGTTCGGGCAAGGGCTCCGCGCTTGCCGATTACGGTCGTGCCCTGGGGATTTCGCCCGATGAGATGATGGCGTTTGGCGATAACGAAAACGACCGCGACATGCTCAACGTCGTGGGCCATCCCTATCTGATGGAGAGCTGCAACCCCTCTATGCGTGGCATTAACGACCGCGTCCGCTACGTGCGCACGGTCGAAGAAGAGCTGCGTCGTCTACTTGCTGAGTAGACATTTGGGACATGTCTAGAAATCTACTTTTTGCTGCAAAGTGCGGAAAGGTGGATTTTAAGGCATGTTCCAAACATCTACCGACAGTCAGGGCAGAGGCCCTCGAAGATGGTGAAGTGCGACGTGACGTGCCAGCCGATTTGCTCGGACGCCTTGGCGTCGAGCTGGGCATCGAAGGGGAGCGGTACGTCGATGACGCGGCTGCACGAGGTGCAGATGATATGTGCGTGCGGCTCGATGGTGCGATCGAAGCGACTCCCGCCCGGCGTCTTGATCGAGAGGATTTCTCCGGCATCTGCCAAGAGATTAAGATTGCGGTAGACCGTACCGCGGCTGATTTTGTCATCCTGCGCGCGCACGACGTTGTAGATTTCGTCGGCGGTGGGATGGTTATAGCTTTGGCGCACGGCGTCAAGAACCAGCTTTCGCTGCCTGGTATTCCTTCTTTGCACCGCCATGCGCCTCGCCTCTTTTCTACTAACGGTCGTAGGTAAATGATACCGTATTTAGCACACAATACTAATAATGAGGAGTGAAACCGTCTTCATTGGCAAGTGGGGCTCGGACCTGGGCGTCTACGAGGCGAAAACGCGTCCCCATGCGCTCGTAGGAGGCATGAAGCGCCTCGAGATGAGATAGGATGTTTGCCGGAGCTCCCTGTATCTCCATCTCGACTGAGCCGTCTTCCATGTTACGCACCCAGCCGGTGAGCGCGCGTGCCTGCGCGAGGTTGGTGTTGGTAAAGCGAAAACCAACGCCTTGGACTTGCCCCGCCCAGCGCAGGAAATAGCGCAGGGGAGTGTCTTGAGTGACCCCGTCGCTTGCGAGCACAGTAAGCCTGCGGCGCAGCTCGAGCTCGACGTTTGACGGCTTTTGAGGCTCTCGACTGCCGCTGGTGACGCTGGAGAAGAACGTATCGAAGAAGCCCATCGCTATGCCTGCTTGCCTGCGTCGGCCGGGAAGGTTATGCCGGCCTGCTGGCGCACGGCATCCATGATGCGCAGTGAGACGAGCGTGACATCGCGGTAGTGGCCAAGCTCGTGGCGTCCCGCCGGGGTCTCCCAAATCTCTTCCTTGACGTTATCGATGCCGCCGATGGCGGTGATAAAGTCTGTGAGTTCGTATTCCATGGTGTTGCTCGATTTGGGCAGGTCGAGCACGCGGCCGTTGTCGCCCTGTCCGCGCGGTGCCTCGGTCGCTGAACCGCGTACGACATCGCCGCGATAGTCGATGCGGACGTTGCGGGGCGTGGACAGATGGTCGATCTGGATAGTGCCACGCTCGCCTTCGATCTGCGAGGGCAGCAGGTCATTCGTAATTTTGGAGTGCGCGAGCTCGACGGAGATGCGGCCACCGCCGTAACTGGCGAGGATAGAACCGCAGGCGTCGATGGGGCCGTGCGTGAGCTGTCGCGTGGTGGGGTCGAGCAGCGTAGCCATGCTCGTAAGGCCGGAGGGCATGCCGAAAATCTCGACCATGGGCTCGACGGTGTAGACGCCAATGTCCATGAGGGAACCCGATGCCATATTGCAGTCGAAGATATTGGTGGAGCGTCCCGCGAGAATCTCGTTGTAGCGCGAGGAATACTTGCCAAAGCGCAATGAGGCACGACGAATGGGCGCAATCTCGCCCAGGGCGTCCTCGATGGCGTGGAAAGCGGGGTCATGGAGCGGGCGCATGGCCTCGAGGGCCACGACACCTGCTGCCTCGGCAGCGCGGAAGACTTCCAGCGCCTGCGCCTCGGTGGCGCAGAAGGGCTTCTCGACGATGACGTGCTTGCCACCGGCGATGCAGGCAAGGGCCTGCTCGTAGTGAAGTGCGTTGGGGCTGCCGATATAGACGGCGTCGACGTCGGCAGCGGACGCAAGCTCGTCAAGTGCGGTGAAGTTACGCTCGCCGCCGTGCTTAGCGGTGAAGGCGGTGCCGCGATCTGCGTCGCGCGAGAGCGTGCCCACAAACGCGGCTTGGTCGTTGGCGTTGACGACCTGGATAAAGTCGTCGGTGATCATGGATGTGCCGATGGTCGCGATGCGCAGCATACGTCCCCCTTGCGTTGTTTGGTCTACAGGATGAGTGTAGCGCGTGGGGATATAAAGCTGCGCGAAAATGCTATTACAGGTCGTTCTCGTTAAAGCCGGTGTCGATATCGAGGTTGGCTCCGTCGGCCGCGGTGGTGGCGAGCTCGTCGCAGCGCTCATTGAGCTCATGGCCGGCGTGACCCTTAACCCAGATGAACTCCACTTTGTGCTTGCTCTTTGCGGTGAGCAGACGCTCCCACAGATCGCGGTTCTTGACAGGCTGCTTGTTGGCGGTCTTCCAGCCGCGTTTTTTCCATCCGTCAATCCAGTGCTTGTTGAAGGCGTTGACGACGTACTGCGAATCGGAATGGACTTCGACGTCGCAGGGGCGGTTGAGCGCCTCGAGTGCCACGATGACCGCCATGAGCTCCATGCGGTTGTTGGTGGTCTTGGCGTAGCCGCGCGAAAGCTCGGAGGTGAAGGTCTTGCCGGCGGGGTTGGTGTATTTGAGCACGGCGCCGTAGCCGCCGCGTCCCGGATTTGATCGGGCCGAGCCGTCGGTATAGATGATGACCTTCACATGGTTCCTTTCGTTGGGTACGTTTCGTGTGAGTGACCATTGTAGCGCCATGCCCGCCGGGGGCTAGCAATCTACGATTTCTACCCCGTCTTCCGACAGTTGGTTGGCATGGATGATGCGGTTGAGCTCGTCGAGGTATTGCTGCAAGAGGGGAGAGGGCTTGCGGTCGTCATGCATGATGTAGCCCACATGCATCGTCGGGGCGTCTGCCAGGGGGATCGAGGCCATGCCCCACTGCATTTCGCTGGAGAGTACGCCGGTCGACAGCGCATAGCCGTTCGAGGTGATAAGCAGGTTGGTGAGCGTCCCGCGGTCGGATACGCGGATATTGCGGTTGCAGGGAATATAGCTAAACGGTTCCTCGGCGTAATAGAAGGAGTTCGAGGTGCCTTGCTCAAAGCTGTAGCGCGTATAGGGCGTGAGGTCGGCAAGGGACAGCTGCGAACGGCGTGCGAGCGGGTGGCGTTCGCTGACGAACACGTGGACTTTTGCATCAAAGAGGGGATGAAAGCTCGCTCGGGCATCGGTAAAGGCCTTCTGCAAGACACGGGTATTAAAGTCATCCAGATAGAGGATGCCGATATCGCTGCGAAACGCGCGCACGTCGTCGATAATCTGCGCTGTGGTGGTCTCGCGCATGATGAACTCGAACTTGCTGTCGCGGCAGCGCTCGACCACGTTGACAAAGGCCTCGACCGAAAAGGCGTAGTGTTGGGCGGAAATGGCGAGGCGGGCTTGCGGGGTACCGCCGTCCTCGTAGCGGGCCTCGAGCATGTCGGCCTGCTCTACGACCTGGCGTGCATAACCCAAAAGCTCGGTGCCGTCGTTGGTGAGTGCAACACCGCGGCTGGAGCGCGTAAAGATTTCGATATGAAGTTCCTGCTCCAGGCTTTTGACGGCATTGGAGATATTGGACTGTGCCGTATAGAGGCGCTGGGCTGCGGCGTTGATCGAACCGGACTCTGCCACGGCGATCAAAAAGCGAAGCTGTTGGAGGGTCATCGGCGCCCGTCCTTTCGAGTGTTATCTATAAAACCGATAACAGGTTAGCGCTTTTAAGTGATTGACCGGGGAAAACAATGCTCGTACTATTCAAAACACACAAAGACGGTAGGTAATTAAGCCAACTACGGAACCGGGATGCGAAAGGAGGCCCGCATATGAATTGCTTACCAAGACGAATGCCGGGCTCCTGTTTGCGCCCGTCGGCGTGATCAGGAGACAGCCACTTACTTCTCTTACTCTTATTACTTTTATTCGATCAAGGAGATCATCATGAGCCAGTTCATCAACAACCCCGAGCACACCTTTGGTTTCGATACCCTGCAGCTGCACGTTGGCCAGGAGAGCGCCGATCCTGCATCCGACTCCCGCGCCGTGCCTATCTACCAGACCACGAGCTATGTGTTCCGCAACTCCCAGCACGCCGCTGACCGCTTTGGTCTTGCCGACGCCGGTAACATCTACGGCCGTCTGACCAACTCCACCCAGGGCGTTTTCGAGGACCGTATCGCCGCGCTCGAGGGTGGCGTTGCTGGCCTCGCCGTCGCCTCTGGCGCCGCCGCCATCACCTATACCCTGCAGGCACTTGCCCAGGCCGGTGACCATGTGGTTGCCCAGAAGACCATCTACGGTGGCTCCTACAACCTGCTGGAGCATACGCTCTCCCAGTTTGGCGTCGAGACCACGTTTGTCGACGCTCATAATCTGGAAGAGGTCGAGGGGGCCATCAAGGACAACACTACGGTCATCTATCTCGAGACGCTCGGCAACCCCAACTCCGACATCCCCAACATCGACGCCATCTCCGAGATCGCCAAGAAGCGCGGTCTGCCGGTTGTCGTCGACAACACCTTCGGCACCCCGTATCTGTTCCGTCCGCTGGAGCATGGTGCCAACATCGTCGTCCACTCCGCAACCAAGTTCATCGGTGGCCACGGCACCTCGCTGGGCGGTGTGATCGTTGACGGCGGTAACTTCGATTGGAAGGCGAGCGGAAAGTACGCCCAGATCGCTGAGCCCAACCCCTCCTACCACGGTGTTTCGTTTGCCGAGGCTGCCGGTCCCGCCGCCTTCGCAACCTATGTCCGCGCTATCCTGCTGCGTGACGAGGGCGCTTGCATCAGCCCGTTCAACGCCTGGGTCCTGCTCCAGGGCACCGAGACTCTGTCGCTGCGCGTTGACCGTCATGTCGAGAACACCAAGAAGGTCGTTGAGTTCCTGGCTGGTGACAGCCACGTCGCCAAGGTGAACCACCCGAGCCTGCCTGAGCACCCCGATCACGAGCTCTATCAGAAGTACTTCCCCAACGGCGGTGCCTCGATCTTTACCTTTGAGATTAAGGGCGGCCAGGAGGCAGCTTGGAAGTTCATCGATCATCTGCAGGTGTTCTCGCTGCTCGCCAACGTGGCCGACGTCAAGTCGCTCGTCGTGCACCCGGCTACCACCACGCACTCCCAGCTCTCTGCCGAGGAGCTCGCCGAGCAGAACATCACGCCCTCCACGATCCGTCTTTCCATCGGTACCGAGAACGCCGAGGATATCATTTGGGATCTGAAGCAGGCCTTCGCCGCGCTGGACGAGTAAGGCGACTTGTGCAAGGACCCCTTGCGACTCGATAGGTATAACTGCATAAAATGCCTGCTCAAGGCGCCTGTGCGAACAATGGTTGCACAGGTGCCTTTTTTGCATAGAGAGGGTGCAAAAACAGGGTTTTTGGCACGCTTTATGCATTCGAGTTGTGGAAAACTCCTGTTAAGAGGATGTGAGTTTTACGCAATTGACGTGCGCCTTTTGAGTAAAACCGCAGGTCGCGATTTGCTCGGGGTACTATGCAGCGCGATCGAATCACACGCAGCTCAAACGCAGCAAAAACACACTACGGAGGTTTCCAGCTACATGAGGATCGATTCACGAAAACCGAAAGCCGCCGCCCTTTCTGCCGCTCTGACCGTGGCACTTTTGGTGGGCGCCGGCGCAACTGATGCCCACGCGGCAACACTATCCGATACGGTCGGATCTACGCCGTCCGAGGCGACGCTGGTGCAGCCCGTCGACTACCGCGGCGATGGTTATGGCTCTATGCAGGAGTGGAATGCCTCGATGGGGGCAAAGCGCGACTCCCTGGAGATGCGCGCTCAGATCATTATGAATATGTACGGCGACTATGCTACCGATGACGAGCGCGCTGTGCTGCAGGGTTGCATCGACGGTGCGGGTAGCCTGTTGACGATGGGGGAGGTCGACGCCAAGTCGACCGAGCTCGACGAGCTTCGCTCCACGCTTGAGGATGCCAAGCGCGAGGCGCTCGAGGCTGCCGCAGCCGAAGCAGAGGCCGCTGAGGCCGTTCAGGCATCGTATTACAACGCCGGCTCCGGCTCGTCTTACGCGTCTGCTGCGTATTACGCGAACGGCTCGGGCCTGACGCGCTCGAGCGGCGTCAATAACTATAACGGCCGCCGCGAGACTTATTACAGCAGCAACGTACTCTACCATCACCGCACGGGCGAATGGACGCAGGATTCCGAGGGCTTTTGGCGCGATTCCGATGGCTACTACGTCGTGGCCGCGGGTGATAAAGCTCAGGGCTCCACGTTTACCGGTTCCAAGGGCGAGTGCAAGGTCTATGACTCCGGCTGCGCAGCCGGAACCACCGACTACTACACTGGCTGGTAATTTTTCTGCATCACGGATATTTGGCGGATGGGCGTCTTTACCGAGCTTTAGGGCAACGTAAGGACGCCCGTTCTATGTATGCGTTTGAGCTAACAGAGCCCTTACCGTGACGGTACGTCGCGCATATGGGCGCGGGGCACACTAGTTCATGAGAAATAAGGTCTTTCTCGTGGAGGAAGTGGTCTTGTGAACGCTCGAGATATTGCCATTGCCGCCGTCGCATTGGTGCTTGGCTGCCTTGGTCCTACGGCCGCGCTCGTTGCGGGCATGCAGGGGTCTTGTGGGGCTGCCTCTATCGTGGTCAGTGCGTTGGTTGCGGCCGCACTGCTGGGAAGTGCGGGTGTAGTCCTTTGTCGCGACGATGAGGACCAGGCGTCGGAGTCGCAGCTCTAACCGTCGGGACATCGACTACTGGTTATAGATGAAGATGAAAGCCGCCGTAAGGGGAGTGCTCCTTGTGGCGGCTTTGCTGTTGAGCCTGTTGCCGTGGTGAGCCGGGCGCTACCAGCTTTTCTCGATATCGCGGATGCGCTGATAGAGCCAATCGTTTTGCGGCACTTGGATATCGTGTTTGACGGCCAGGCGGCAAATGGTGCCCGCGAACTCCTCGACTTCGGTTTTTCGTTGCGCGATGCGGTCCTGCGCCATCGAGGGCATACCGGTGGGGTCGATTCCCTCGATGAGGTGCACCATCTGCGTCAGGTCTGCCTCGGTCAGCTCAATGCCCTCGGCGTTGGCGACCGCAAGCGTTTCGCGCATGGCAGAAACAAAGCAGCGACGCTGCTCGGAGCCCGGCTCCGTGGCGCTTCCGTAGGTCCCGCCGTAGGCCATGCACGTCTGGTTGATGCCGTCGTTGAGCATGAGTTTGGCCCACATGCGGTGCGCAACGTCGCTCTCGACGGTATGGGCGATGCCGCAGCGCGTGTAGAGCTCGTCGATGGCGGTGACGGTTGCGAGCTCGGTGCCGGCCGCCGCGCCAAAGCGGATTTCGCCCGCATTGGTAAAGGTGAGCTCTCCGTTGAGGAACACGGCGTCCATGCCCTGGCAAATACCAAGAACGGTATGCTCCCAGCCAAAGCGCTCGGCAATCTTCTGCTCGCTCGTAATGCCGTTACACAGCGAGGCGATGAGCGTATTGGGTCCCACGACGCGCTCCATAGTCTTGAGTGCTTGGTTGAGTCCAGTCGTCTTGACCGTGAGAATGACCAGATCGGCGGGCGTTGCCTCGCTGGCGCGGACGGACTTGAGCGCACAGGGCTTGCCATTGACGGTGAGCACATCGCCCGCGTGACGCTCAAAACGGGCGTCATCCATAACGTATTCGACGGCGTCATTGCCGAGGGCCTTGGCAATCATGCTGCCGTAGAGCAGGCCGACGCCGCCCTTGCCGATAAAGGCGACCTTGTTGATCTGCACGTGAATCATCTCCCCATATAAAAGGCGCCCGCGTAAGGGGCGCCTGATGGATTGTATGTCGCCGGGGCGTTTGGTAAGCGCGCGGGGCTGCTGTTATGAAAAAGAAACTATTGCACTGTGCGCTTATGCCGCGGGACAGATCACAAAAACGCGCGCAGGGTGTACGACGCCATCGCGCACCTTGGGGAAGGTGCAGAAGATGACAGCGCCTGTGGCGGGAAGTTCGTCTAGATGGTCCATGACCTCGATCTGATAGCGGTCGACCGAGAGGATGTACTGCTCGCCGGGGTAGGGGTAGGGGCGTCCTCACGCGTGGTCACGCTTGCCTCCTTTCATCGGGCTTTTTGCTGATGTTAAAGCGGTGTCGTGACGGCTCGATTTCTGCTACGTTACGATACGTTCTCGATTGCGATTCTAATGTGTTTCGATGGCGTGGTCGTTGTGTTTCGCCTCATTAAGGCTTCGAGGGGAGAGGAGGGGCAGTGCAATATCGCGTTGACCCCAAAAGCGGCAACCGTATCTCGGTGCTGGGACTGGGCTGCATGAGGTTTCCCGGTGCGCCGGGACACCCCGATGCGAAGACGGCCGATGCCATCATTTCCCGTGCGGTGGAGCAAGGAATAACCTATCTGGACACGGCCTATCTCTACCCCGGTAACGAAGCTTGTGTGGGAGCTTCGCTTGAGCGCCTGGGTCTGCGCGACCGGATTTTGCTTGCGACCAAGTTGCCGCACGCTTCGTGCAAATGTGCGGAGGATTTCGATCGGTTCTTCGACGAGCAGCTGCGCCGTTTGCGGACTGACCATATCGACTATTACCTTATGCACAACATCACCTCGCCCGCGCAGTGGGAGCGCGTGGTAGTGTTGGGTATCGAGGACTGGATTGCGCACCAAAAGGCTGCGGGGCGTATTCGCCAGATAGGTTTTTCGTACCACGGCAGTGCGGCGGACTTCCTCACGATGCTTGACGCGTATGACTGGGATTTTTGCCAGATCCAGTACAACTACGCTGGAGAGCGCTACCAAGCGGGAACGGCGGGACTCATGGCAGCTGCCGAGCGCGGGCTCGCGGTGTTTGTGATGGAACCGCTTTTGGGTGGACGCCTGGCGGGCAAGCTGCCTCCGCGGGCCCGCGCCGTGCTCGATGACGTACGCGATCCGTACCTGAAGACGCCGGCTGCTTGGGGCCTTTCGTGGGTGTGGAACCATCCTCAAGTCACGATGCTGCTTTCGGGCATGACCGATACCGCGCAGGTGGACGAGAATGCGGCATTGGCGGATCGCGCACTGCCGGATTCGATGACAACAGAGCAGCTCGATACCATCGCACGCGTGCTGGGAGAGTTTGAGAAATCGAATCGCGTGCCCTGTACGGGGTGCGGCTACTGCATGCCGTGCCCCAAGGGCATCAATATTCCCGGTTGCTTTGGCGCCTACAACGCGAGCTATGCGCATAGTTGGTTTACGGGGCTGTCTCAATACTTTACGGCGAGCGCGGTGCGGACGAACGAGCCCAAGCTGGTGAGCAATTGCGTCAAGTGCGGTAAATGCGCACGTCACTGCCCGCAGCACATCGATATTCCCGAGCGTCTCGATGATGTGCGCCGACGTTTCCAGCCTGGCCCCGTAACGGCCGCGCTTAAGGCCTTTTGCAAAACGCGCTCCTGATGCCCCTTTTTTAACTTGCGGTGGAATAGTTCCTGTTTGCGGCAGAATAGGGGCCAAACAGGAACTATTCCACCGCAACTGAAGGGGGCTGTCGTGGGCCATCGGGATTCATGTGATGATTTGCGTGAGGTTCGTTGGGGCGTTTTGGGCGCTGGGCGCATTTCGCATCGATTTGCATCGTCGCTCAAGGAGGTGGACGGGGCACGGCTTGTGGCTGCCGCCGGTCGCACTCCTTCGCATGTTGAGGAGTTTTGCAGGGCGTTTTCGATTGATGCCGCGCACAGTTATGCCACGGCTGACGATAGCGGTGATGCGGCTTATGATGCGCTGATTGCCGACCCCGATGTCGACGCAATCTACTTGGCTCTTCCGCATGGCATGCATGCGCATTGGGTCTGTCGGGCACTGCGCGCGGGAAAGGCCGTACTGTGCGAAAAGCCGGCCGTTTTGAATGAAGAAGAGGCCCATGTGATCGCCTCAGTTTCCCGTGAGTGCGGCGTGCCATTTATGGAGGCGATGAAAAATCGGTTTTGTCCGATGCATACTCGCGTGAAGGGCTTGCTTGCGTCGGGCGAGCTCGGTCGTATCGTCTCGATCGAAAGCGTGCAAAAACTTGATTATGGTGAGCCCCCTTCGAGTTATCTGCTCGATCCGTTGCAGGGTGGTTGTCTATATGACATGGGCTGCTATGCGGTCGGGTGGTTTGAGGATCTGCTTTCGGGTGCGTGCGATGTTTCGTCTCGTGAAGTTCGCTGGCGTGACGTATCGGGCGGCCGCGTGGATTGGGCCGATGAGATTCGTATGAGCGTCGACGGCATACCCATTCATATGGTGTGCGACGGCAAGGCAGCGTATGAAAGCCGCTTAACGATTGCCTGTGAGCGGGGCTCGTTGGAAATCGAGCGCCTCCATCGCCCCGAGCTCGCCCATGTGAAGTACTCCGACGGACGAATGCTCGAAATAAATGCCCCGTTTGAGGTCGATGATTTCTACGGCGAAATCCAGCATGCGACCCAGCTCATCCGGGCGGGGAAACTCGAGAGTCCCGTCATGCCCCTTGCCGCCACACAGCGCTGCGCGCGCATTATCGATGCAATCCGTCTAGCCCTCTAGGACTTGGCGCTGGCGCGTAGGGAATCATGACGCTGGCGCCCGTAGCCGCAGTGCTTGGTGGCCCGCAGCTCTGATGCCCCTTTTATAAGTTGCGGTGGAATAGTTCCTGTTTGCGGCAGAATAGGGGCCAAACAGGAACTATTTCACCGCAACTGATGAGGGGGAGCTGGAGATGCTGACGATTGGGTGTCATCTTTCGAAGACGAAGGGCTATCGGGCGATGGGGGAGACGGCGCTATCCATTGGCGCCAATACCTTTGCATTCTTTACGCGCAACCCGCGCGGCGGCAAGGCGAAAGACCTTGACATGGATGATGTGGCGGCCCTGCGCGAGCTTATGGAGCAAAACGACTTCGGCCCACTCGTGGCGCATGCCCCCTATACCTACAACCCCTGTTCTGCCAAAGAGCGGGCGCGTGAGTTTGCCCTGGAGGCCATGGCCGAGGATCTGCAGCGCATGGAAGCGCTGCCCGGCAACTACTACAACTTCCATCCCGGTGCGCATGTGGGGCAGGGCTCCGACGCCGGCATTCAGATGATCGTCGACACCCTGTGCCAGGTGATGTTTGAGGGCCAGCAGACGACGGTGCTGCTCGAGACCATGGCCGGCAAGGGCACCGAGGTGGGCCGTAGCTTTGAAGAGCTGGCGCGCATTATCGAGGGTGTTGCTGCCAGACGTCCAGAGCTATCGGACAAGCTGGGCGTGTGTCTGGACACCTGCCATGTGAGCGATGCTGGCTACGACATCATCCATGATCTGGACGGCGTACTCGACGAGTTCGATCGTGTGGTGGGTATCGAGCGCCTGCGCGCCGTGCACATCAATGACTCCAAGAATCCCTGCGGCGCCCATAAGGATCGCCACGAATGCATCGGTAAGGGCTATCTGGGTAGTGAAGAGTTTGGCGGCGGTATGCAGGTTATGCAGAATATTGTATCGAATAGCCGCTTGTGTGAACTTCCATTTATTTTGGAGACGCCTAACGAACTTGCAGGTTATGCAGCGGAAATTACGCTATTAAGGTCGTTACAGCAGTAACGACTGTCACAAAGTAGAGTGTTCCATTCACGTTATGGCTTTGTTTCAATCAGTTTTCTAATTGCAGATTCGCACTTACGGGTGCATAATATCCAACAGTTTTTGCAGACCTCTGAATCAAACGGGGTCATTGGAAGGAGACTGATTATGAAGCTGAAGAAGCTTGGCGCATTTGCCGCCACGGGCGCTATGGCGCTCGCCCTCGCTCTGACGGGCTGCGGCTCGTCCAACGCCACCTCTGGTTCTGACGCCGGTTCCAGCAGCTCTGACGACGCCAAGGTCGAGAAGGTCGACGGCTCCAAGGAGTACGCGCTCGTCAAGGACGGTACGCTGACCGTCGGCACCTCTGCCGAGTACGCTCCGTTTGAGTACAAGGATGACAACGGCGATTATCAGGGCTTTGACCTTGAGCTCATCAAGGCTATCGGCGACAAGCTGGGCCTGGATGTCGAGTACGTCAATAACGACTTTGACACGCTGGTTCCGGGTGTCGCTTCGGGCGCTAAGTACGACGTCTCCATCGCGGCTATCACCGACACGCCCGAGCGTGAGAAGGAAGTCACTTTCTCCGATTCCTACTACATGGACGATCAGGCTATCGTGACCAAGGTCGATAACACCGACATCACGGCCGATAACTACAGCGAGAAGCTCAACAACGCCGACGCTACCATCATCGTTCAGTCTGGCTCGACCGCCGAGTCCTTTGCCCAGGAGAACTTCCCCAAGGCCAAGATCGTCCCCTACAAGGACGCTACCGAGTGCTTCAGCGCCCTGCAGTCCGATAAGGGCGACGCCGTAGTCACCAACCGCTCCGTTGCCAGCCAGCTGACCGCCGAGCAGTTCAACACCTGCCAGACCATTAAGCAGATCAGCACCGGCGAGGAGTACGCCATCGCCATCAACCAGGGCAACACCAAGCTCAAGGACGACATCAACCAGGCCATCAAGGACCTGACCGACGACGGTACCGTCGACGCCCTCATGGCTAAGTACAACATCAAGTAAAATAGCTACTTGATTGCGCGCGGGCCCTTTCCGTTTTGGCGGAGAGGGCCTTTGCGCTTCTCTTGACGGAGAGCATTTCCGTCTCGTTTTGCCGGCACTTCTACGATAGGAGCCACCTTGTCTCGACTGAACAAAGGGGCCGCGGAGCAGCGTTTTCCACTGCCCGCCTTGCTCCAAAAGCTAGTCTGCGTCATGGCCGTGGCGCTCGCGCTGGTGTGCGCGGGGGCATATGCGCCCACGACCGCCCAGGCGCTTGAGACCGCAAAGATTACCGCCCGACCCAACACCGGTTCGGGCAGCGCTGTGGTCGGCGGTACCGAGACGCGCATTACCTGGGAGGTCCAGGCCGATGCCGACGAGGAGCTGAGCGGTCTTTCGCTGACGTTTGTCGACGGCACGACGTTTGGTACCGATGACACGCGATTGACGATGCTCTCGGGCGAGGACCTCATGGATCGTACGCCCATGAAGCCCACGTGCAAGGCTGACGGCCAGACGCTCAAGATCGACTTTGGCGAGACGGCGCCTGCCGGCGGCTTTTTCCGTGTCGAGGTTTACGGCGTGACGTTTCCCGTCGAGGGCGGCGAAGAGGCCTTTAGCGGCACCTATACGCTCGCCGACGGTTCGACCAAGAAGATCTCCAAGATTCCTTCCGTCGAGATTAAGGGCGTGACGGCATTCGATAACTTCCTGGCCAACCTTAAGGAGCAGCCGTGGGTCGAGGCATGGAACTCCAACATGTTCCTTCGCCTGTTCCTGAACCCGGTCATTTTGGTCCAGAGCCTGCCGATCGTCTTTAAGGGCTTCCTTATGTCGCTCTCGATCGTGCTCGTGGCGTTTCCGCTGGCCATTCCCTTTGGCTTTGCGCTGTCGCTCATGCGCATCTCCAAGTCGCGCATCCTGCGTTGCCTTGCCGGCATCTATGTGAATATCATCCGCGGTACGCCGGCGTTCCTGCAGATCTACATCGCGTTCTTTGGCCTGCCGCTGGCCGGCGTCAAGGTTGACGACTATGTGCTGGGCGTTATCGTCATGGCCATGAACTCGTCCGCCTACCTGTGCGAGATCTTCCGCGCCGGTATTCAGTCAATCCCCAAGGGCCAGAACGAGGCCGCGCGCTCGCTAGGCATGAACGCCTTCCAGACGCTGCTCTACGTCATGATTCCGCAGACGTTCCGCAATGTCCTGCCCACGCTGACCAGCGAGTTCATCCTGCTCTACAAGGATACGTCGCTGCTCGCCGCCGTGGGCGTGGTTGAGATCGTCATGAACGCTCGCACCATCGTGGCCACGACGGGCTCCATCACGCCGTATGTGGTTGCCGCCCTGTTCTATCTGGTCATTACCCTGCCGCTTGCGCGCTTGGTGAGCGGTCTTGAGGCGAGGCTTCTGGGGACGGCCGAAACTAAGAAGAAGCGTCCCACCAAGAGCGCCGGACAGGTTGTCGCGACGCCCGCCGATCATATCGCCGGTCTGTAAGGAGGTTCTATCATGAGCGAAACCAATAACTCGAACGAGGTCGTCGTCAGCATCAAGAATCTCCAGAAGGCCTTTGGCGATAACGTGGTCCTGCGCGACATCGACCTTGATGTGCACAAGGGCGAGGTCGTCGTAGTCCTGGGCCCTTCGGGTTCGGGCAAGTCGACGATGCTTCGCTGCATTAACCGTCTCGAGGAGCCCACGAGTGGTTCGATTGTCGTCGAGGGCGTGGATGTGTGCGCCAAGGGCGTTGACCTCAATAAGGTGCGTACGCACTTGGGCATGGTGTTTCAGCAGTTCAACTTGTTCCCGCACCTGTCGGTCAAAAAGAACGTCATGCTTGCGCAGCAAAAGGTGCTCAAGCGCAGCAAGGAAGAGGCCGAGAAGATTGCCATCGAGGAGCTGACCAAGGTCGGCCTGGCCGAGCGCATCGATTTTATGCCGAGTCAGCTTTCGGGCGGTCAGCAGCAGCGCGTGGCCATCGCCCGCGCCCTGTCGATGAATCCGCACGTGATGCTCTTTGACGAGGCCACGTCGGCGCTCGATCCTGAGCTTGTCCGCGATGTATTGGGCGTCATGCGCGATCTTGCGCATGACGGTATGACCATGATCGTGGTGACGCACGAGATGGGCTTTGCCCGCGACGTCGCCGACCGCGTCGTCTTTATGGACGGCGGCGTTATCGTGGAGGATGGCACGCCGAGCGAGGTCTTCGACCATCCTAAGAGCGAACGCACCAAGGCGTTTTTGGGCAATATCTCGTAGCCGCTTTATATGACTGACATAGCAGAAAACGGGAGCCGGATGTGATCCGGCTCCCGTTTTTGTTGGGACGCGAATGTGTTTTGGTGCAGAGCGCGTTACGGGCGGAGCTCATTGCCGCTAGGCGAGCTCAGCTCCAAGGGCGCGGCAGGCCGCCTCGCCCTCATCGTCGGGGGCGTCGTAGCAAATGACGGAATCGACGACGTTGACACCTGCCTCGTCGGCATCGGCCTTCCAGTTGTCCATCCACTCGCCCTCGGCCCACGAATAGGAGCCAAAGAGGACGGCCTTCTTGTCGCCGAGGGTTTCCTTGACTTCGTCCCACATCGGTTGGAACTCATCGTATTCAAGCTCCTCGGAGCCCATGGCGGGGCAACCGAAGGCGAAGGCATCATAGTCGGCGGCCCTGTCGGCAGAGAAGTCGGCGCAGGGGATGACTGCGGCCTCGGTTCCGGCTGACGTCGCGCCCTCGGCGACGAGGTTTGCCATGGCCTCGGTGTTGCCTGTGCCGCTCCAGTAGACGACTGCGATCTTGCTCATATTGAGTCCTTTCGGTTGTGCGGCGTGCGGCCGCGGTTTGTACGTTCTATCGGGTCGCCTGGGCAAGTTGCGCCAAGCTGCAGCCCTGCTGATAGATAAAGGTGAGGTGTTGGGTGCAGGCACGGTACGCATCAAACGTCGCAAGCGCCTGCTCGGCATTCGTATAGACCTTCCAGGCTCCAAAGATCTTGTAGTTCTCGCCACGTTGGGCGATGAACTCGTGCACGTCGTCGTAGGGATACCCCAGGAAGTAGCCAATTTCGTGTGGAAACTCGCAGGTGCAGCCGTTGTCGTAGCGTGCTTGATGGTCCAATGCGCATCGGGTTTGGCCGCATGCGCATTCCGCGGCGTTATTGCTTGCGAGCGTGATGCGCGATGCCAGGTGCACAAGACATGCCGAGAGGTTGCCGGTGTCGTAGCCCTCCTTGGCGAGTGCCGTTTTGGCGCGCGGGTCAGCAAGGTAAGTGGCGAGGCTATTGGGCCGATATGCGTATACGAGCGCCCCGCAGGGGCGCCAGACCAAAACGCTCAGATGAATGCCGAGCGAGTTAAGCTCGCGGTTGCACTGGGCGATAACGTTGAGCAGGCGTGCTCGGCGTTCTGCGATTGACGCGGTCGCGTCCGAACCATCCTGATGGGCGTAGACGCCGGGATAGGTAAAGAGCGATGCCGGCTTGATGCCCGCGAGCGTGGGAGAGCAGTTGCGCACGACCGCTGCCTGAAACGTTGGAATGTCTATGGTTCGGGTCACGGTGCTCCTTACGGATCTAAACTGTTAGCCTAGGAAAACTTATACACGAAAGTAAGCCATGGTCAACAAAAAAGTTTGAGTAGGGAAACTAATTGACCGAACCGACATGATTTTGGGTTAAGATGGGGACACCCCACGGGGGTATCTCTGAAATGGACCGTAAGGAAGGGGAGCGTATGAGCGACTTGCTCAACCCAGCAAATATCATCGTGCTGGGCGTGATTGCTATTGGTATGTTCTTTGGGCTGCGCCGTATTGCGGCGTCGACGCATGGGAAGAGTTGCTGCAGTGATGGCGCAAGCGGAAAGAAAGCCAAGAGGGTTGTTGTGGTGGATACCGATGCGTCGCACTATCCCTATAGCGATGAGCTGTTCATCGGCGGCATGAGCTGTGACGACTGCGCTCAGAACGTAGCCAATGCCCTCAATACGCTTGATGGCGTGTGGGCAACGGTAACGTATGCGGACCACACGGCACGCGTACGCTCGAAGCGCCCGGTTGATCGCGACACACTCGAGACGGCGGTGAGGGGTGCGGGCTATTACGTTATGAAAATGTAGGCGTTGCCCTCTCCGGTGGGTACCAGCCTCCTGCCCATTGTGACTATCGGCATCCAAAAATTTGCGCAAAAATAACCTTTAGATGCGGCAAAAGTGGAGTTTGGTGACGGTTTGCGCGGAATTCGCTACCAATCGAGCATCTATGAACCCGTCCAAAAAATTACAGGTGTATATTTATACACTGATTATTGCTGTGCTCAGATTGCAATTAACCGTGGACAGAAATGAAGAATGCTAAAACTGGGCTTTAGGACAGGGGAGGCTATAACCTTATGAGACGAGTGGGAACACTTGGCTTGGTGGCAGCGCTTGCCGCTATCTTGGTATCGCCGCTGCCGGCGCACGCCGAAGACGCATCGGGTGCCGTTACCTACAATGCGGGAAATGGGTATTCCTTTGAGAAGCTCTCGCATCCTACGGTAGGAACGTCGCAGCCGGATGGCATCGTCGACTACCAGGGTAACGGTGCCGTTGCCGTTCCAGGCGCCGATGGTAATACGGCCAACAACGAAGGCGATCGCGGCCAGAGCTACACTTGGGCGGCTGCGAGCTATGGTGACTGGCTTTATGTGGGCACCTGCTATGCGGCGATGGGCAACACGCTGACGCTCATGAACGGCACGCTGGGCGATTCCTTTGATGCCGAGACCATGCGTCTGACGCTGGAGGCCATGTTTAACGGCACGTTCTTCTACGGACAGCAGAAGGAGGACGGCACGGCCGACAAGGACAGCGGCGGCATCTTGGTCAAGATCAATACCAAGACTGGTGAGACCAAGCTGCTGCTCTCTGAATCGCTCAACGGCGTCGCTCCTTTGTTCCGCAATGCCGTGAGCTATAAGGGCAAACTCTATTTCTGCGGCAGCGTTAGGACCAATGGCGGCAAAAGCGGTCTGCCTGCTGTATATGAGATCGATCCTAAGACGGATGAGTACAAGGTCGTCTATCAGGGTCTTTCGAGCATGCAGGATTACGGCGCTGCCTACAAGCAGGGCATCTCAACCGGTATCCGCGGTATGTGCGTCCATGATGGCCAGCTCGTCATCAGCAACGTGGGTAAAGACGCGGCCGGTAAGTTTGTGTCGACAATCCTGACGTCGTCTGACCCCTCGAAGGGCCAGGAGAGCTTCACCGAGATTGCCAACTCGGATAGGCTGTTTAACTATCCGGCGATTCGCTATCAGGACAGCATCTACGGCGGCGCCATTTGGGATATGGTCTCGTACAATGGCCATCTCTATGCGACCATCTGCACCGGTACGCCCGAGAATGCCCCCGATGATAATTCCATGCAGTCGTTTGCCATGGTCCGTGGTGACAAGAACGCCGACGGCAGCTATTCGTGGACTCCGATTGTCGGCGACCAGGAGGCGGACGGTGCAAAGTATTGCTTTGGCATCGATCCTGCCCGCACCCGTTCTGGTGCTGCCAACCTCATCGTCTACAACGACTACCTCTATATCGGTGAATATAACGACGAGGAGATCGCCCTCGAGCGCATTCTCTTTAATAAGTCCAATTCTGACGAGAGCGGCAAGAGCAGCATGGGCGGCGTTGACTGCTCGTTTGTGAATGCCAATCTTGAGCAGTCGGTCAACATCTATCGCATGGACAAGGACGAGAACATGGAGCTCGTCGTTGGCGATCGCACCGACATGTTCCCCGAGGGCGGTATTTCCGGCCTGACTTCGGGCTTTGGCCGAAACGAGAACCAGTACATTTGGCGCATGCAGAAGTTCGACGGCAAGCTGTATATCGGTACCTTTGATACCGCGAGCCTGCTTGAGCCGATCGGCCAGTTCTCTAATGGTGACATTATCGATATGACGCCCGAGGAGTGGGCCTCTCAGGTTCAACGCCTTAGGGACCTGCTCAATCACCTGCTCGACAAGAAATCGCCTGACGACCCCATCGTTCCCGTGAACACGCTTGCGGACGATGATTCAAACGAGGCCGCCGAGGTCGATGACGAGAAGGCTGAGGCCGTCGAGGTCGATGGCGAGAAGGCTGAGGCCGTCGAGGTCGACGACGAGAAGACCGAGGTTGCTAAGGGCTTTGGTGACCTGAACGATGCGCTAGAGGATGCCACGGACGATCTTTGCGATCAGACCGCGACGATGTCCGCGGACGTTGAAGACGACGCCGCTTATGTCCAGAAGATCGATAGCGAGATCGCGTACTTCAAGTCCTTTGCCGACCAGTATCAGGACATGCTCGATAGCTATGAGAGCCTGAAGCAGCAGTACGAGGATGCCTATGGCACCGAGCTGCCGAGCGATATTCAGGATGCGCTCGATAAGCTGCTGAGCGAGGAGAATCTCAAGAAGCTGCAGAGCGTGCTTACGTGCATGTGTTACCTTCGCGATGCCGAGCGTGGCTTTGATATGTATGTGACCGAGGACGGCGTGAACTTTACGACGCTGACGACCAATGGCTTTAACGATCCGTATAACCATGGTCTGCGCACCTTTGCGGTGACCAACCAGGGTCTGTGCCTCGGTACCGCTAACCCGTTCTATGGCTGCCAGGTTTGGATCCAGCGCAAGGAGAATTCGGAGAATCCGATTGATCCCGGTACTCCGGATCCGACGGAGCCCACCGATCCTTCGCAGCCGGGTGGCGGCGATCAGCCTGGTGGCAGCCAGACGGGCGGCAACGACCAGTCGAGCAGCACCACGACGACCGTTTCGACGACCGCTAAGAAGGCTCCGAAGGACGGCTCGCTGCCTCACGCTGGCGACTCGACCCTCACGCTGGTCTTGGGATTGCTGGTTGCAGCTGCCGCAGTGCTTGGCATTGCCCTCGTCTTGCGCAAGCGTTCTCGTCGCTAGGTTCGACCACGCAGCTCGATGTCTTGGATATCGTCGAAGTCGATGGCGATGTCCTTGAGCTTGAGGAGCTTGAAGGCAGGGAGTACCTCGTCGAGGATGCCGGTGCGGGAGCGATAGCCGTACGTATCGTAATAGGTGACGCGCACCAGGTCGCCGCGTTTGAGGCCCTCGAGCTTTTTCGAAAGCTCGAGGGCTTTTTCTTCCGTGAGCTCGCATTTTGGTTCGACGGTGATCTCCTGCTTGCGCACGAGCTCGTAGTATCCCGTGAGGGCGGCAAAGGGCATAAACTGTGCGGCACGGCCGGCGCGGATGGCGCCGTTTGCGGTGAGCTTTGGGTCGGCGGAGCGACGTCTTCCCTCGGGGTCCGCTAGGCGTTCAAAAGGTGTCGGTGGCCGCATCAGCTGTTGTTGGGACTTAGGCACGATGTCCTCCTACCTGATTGTTGCGTTCGCGTGCGGTAGCGCCGGCGGTAAAGCTTAATCCCTTGACGAGTGCGTTCTTGCCGTACTTGCCCTTCACGGCCAGGACGGCGCGCGCCAGGTCGCGCTCGCGCTCATCGGCCTTAACATCACTAAATAGATCGATGGTGGCAAATTCCTCGGGCACCAGATTGCCAAATCCCAGGTTGATGCGCTTGACCGGTCGTTTGGGATCGACCGTTTGCGCCCAAAGGTCGTCGAAATAACGCATGATCTTCTTAAACGAATTGGTGCGCTCGGGCAGCTTTCGCGAGGCGTTAGAGTGTGCAAAGAGTGCGGCGTAGCCACCGCACGGTTTGCCGCCGTGTTCGCCCACAAAGATGCCATCGATTGCCTGCGCTTCGCGCACTAGGCGGCGCCGTTCGTCATCGCGTTGGACGGGCTTGGGCGCACGGGGTGCGAGCTCGGGGCCGGCGGTTGCGGCGGGTTCGATGCTCGACGTGCTCGAACGCAAATGCCCGCATCCGTCCACATATTGCGCTGTGCCGCTGGCGTCGAGGCGGCGTATGTCGGCGCGCTCGCTCGCGTAGCCTACAAAGAGCGAGATGCTGTCGCAGACCACGTGCTTTTCGACCAAGTCCAGCACGGCACTGTCGACCATCTCGCGCAAGACGGTGTAGGCTTGCTCATAGGCATAGCCTTTCGAGAGCACCTGTCCTGTGGTAGTTGAGGTTGCCTGCGGGCGATAGGCCTGAATATCGGCGATAGTTGTCGGCTCGCGCCCAAAGGCGTGGTCGATAAGATACTCTGCATTGACGCCGAGCTCGTCGTAGAGCAGGTTTTCGTCGAGCGCCGCGACGCCCATCAGATCGTAGACGCCGTATTTTTCGAGGCGGGCCGCCACGCCGGGGCCGATGCCCCAGATATCGGTGATGGGACGATGGGGCCAGATCTCCTTGCGAAAGGTCTCGTCGTCGAGTATGCCGATGCGGCTGGGTACGTGCTTGGCGGTAATGTCGAGCGCTACCTTGGCCTGGAATAGGTTGGGGCCGATGCCGACCGTCGCCGTGATGCCGGTGCGCGTCAAGACCTCATCGCGCAACATGCAGGCGAAGCCTTCCGCATCGGTGTGATAGAGGCCCAGATAAGGCGTCACGTCGATAAAGCATTCGTCGATGGAGTAGACGTGAACGTCTTGCGGACTCACGTATTCCAGATAGATACCGTAGATTTGCGCCGACACCTCCATATAGTGCTGCATGCGCGGTACGGCCTTGATGTAGTCGATGCCGTCGGGAATCTCGAATAGACGGCAGCGGTTGTGTATTCCAAGATCCTTCATGGCCTGTGTGATGGCGAGGCAGATGGTCGTACGCCCGCGCGATTCGTCGGCAACGACCAGGTTGGTGGTGAGCGGGTTGAGCCCGCGGTCGACGCACTCGACGCTAGCGTAAAACGTCTTGAGGTCGATGCAGATATAGGTGTGACGCTCGTGCCCCACGCGTCCTCCCATCAAACACATGTTCTTATCGAATACATGTTCGATAATACCCGCTCGTCCGGACATCGTCAAAACCTGTCCCTTTTTGGTGGGTATGGTCGTGCGGTTGGTTCGGGTTTTAACGCAGCTCTAAAGAGTGCGAAACAGCTCGGAAAACCTCGCTTCGTAGCATGAGCCTAACGATATGAGCCTAACGATCGATGCCACCATAAAGCACGGAAGGGTTGTGGGGATAATGGTCAATTATGGGTTTGGTATGCCGACGCGCCTTGTTGCGGATGGAGACGTGGCTCGCTGGTGCGGACGATTGGTCGCTCACTACGGTGGCACCAAGGCGCTGGTCGTGTTGGGCGGCGACAAGCATACGCGCGATGAGCTCGTTTCGGCGGCGCTGGGCTCGCTTGATCGGGCCCTGCTCGAGCGCGTACTTTTTCGCTGCGGCTCGGTTGAGGGCGACGGGGGAGACGAGCTGATCGATGAGGCCGTAGCCCTAGCGACCGACGAAGGCGTGGACTTTGTCCTGGCGATCGGCGATGCCGATACGGCGGGCTTTGCGCGCGAACTCGCGCGTCGCATGGCGGTACTCGATGCCGGTGAAGACGGTTTTGTCCCTTATGGATGTATTGTCTCGGAGGGCAAAGTGCCTGCCGTCGTGGGGGCCGGCGAGGTTCCCGTTTTTGCCATTATCGCTCCCGAACTGCTTGAGGGCATTGGGTCTCCTCTGCGCGAGTTGCTCGGCAGCGTGTGCGCCGCGGCCTAGTACCTGCCAGGAAGGGACAGGTTTATTTTGGTGGGTAAAGCGTTTGACCTGCCAAAATAAACCTGTCCCTTTTTGGTCGGTCGCCGTTTGGGGGCGGATTGGCAACGCTCGCTGATTACGGTCTTGACCTGCGCTAGAATAGGGGCATCTGATTATCCGGGCGCATGGAGGTATGCGCCCGTATGTTGAGGAGGACTTTATGGCAACTGTTGCCGCACCTATCGACGCTACGTCGACCGCCGCTTGGAAGGCGCTCGAGGCCCATCAGGAGAAGCTCGAGGCCGAGGGTATCGACCTTAAGGCATGGTTCGCTGCCGATGCAGAGCGCGTGAACAAGCTGAGCTTTGACGCCGGCGACCTGCACTTCGACCTGTCCAAGAACCTGGTGACCGATGAGACCGTCAAGCTGCTGTGCGATCTTGCCCGCGAGGTGAAGCTCGAGGAGCGCCGCGACGCCATGTTCTCCGGCGAGCACATCAACACCACCGAGGACCGCGCCGTCCTGCACACCGCGCTTCGTCGTCCGGCAAGCGAGAAGGGCCAGCTCATCGTTGACGGCCAGGATGTCGTCGCCGACGTGCACGAGGTCCTCGACCGCATGTATGCGTTCGCCGAGCGCGTGCGCTCCGGTGAGTGGAAGGGCGTAACCGGTAAGAAGATCGAGCACCTGGTGTCCATCGGCATCGGTGGCTCCGATCTGGGCCCGGTCATGGCCTACGAGGCCCTGCGTCCCTATGCCGACGCCGGTATCGACTGCCGCTACATCTCCAATATCGACCCCAACGACCAGGCCGAGAAGCTCAAGGGCCTCGATCCCGAGACCACGCTCGTGATTATCGTCTCCAAGACTTTCACCACGCTCGAGACCCTCACCAACGCTCGCGAGGTCAAGACCTGGATGCTCGAGCAGCTCAAGGCTCAGGGTGCCATCGACGGCTCCGATGAGCAGAACGCCGAGGCCGTGGCAAAGCACTTCGTCGCCGTTTCCACCGCACTCGAGAAGGTTGAGGCCTTCGGTATCGACCCCGCCAACGCCTTCGGCTTCTGGAACTGGGTCGGCGGCCGCTACTCCGTCGACTCCGCCGTGGGCCTGTCGCTGATCGTCGTGCTCGGCCCCGAGCGCTTCCAGCAGTTCCTCGAGGGCTTCCATGCCATCGACGAGTACTTCTGCAACACGCCGCTCGAGAGCAACGCCGTCGCGCTGATGGGCCTGTTCAACGTCTGGTACGTCAACTTCTTCGGTTCCAAGAGCCACGCCGTGCTTCCGTACTGCCAGTATCTGCACCGCTTCCCGGCCTACCTGCAGCCTGTCTCTTATACACATCTGACGCTGCCGACGATCGCATAAGTGTAG
>URCU01000004.1:0-36722 GCA_900546425.1 uncultured Collinsella sp.
TCCGCGCCGCGCTGGGAAGGGCCGCGTAACGGTCCAAGAAATCGTCCGCAGTCCCGGGTCGAGCTACCATCCTAAAAGTAGCCAAAACAGCCCCGTCCCAAAAAGACTGGGTATTGGGCGTTGACAGTTGGCGAGCCGTAGGTAAAATATCAACTTGTCCTGGGGACGTAGCTCAGTTGGGAGAGCGCTGCCGTCGCATGGCAGAGGCCGAGGGTTCGACTCCCTTCGTCTCCACCCTTGGATTTGATAAGCCGCTGACATTGTGTCGGCGGCTTTTTTTAAAAAGAAAGGGCAATACCATGGCCGAGCTTGAGTCCCAACCACTGTCTGCCGAGGAGCGCGCCGAGTTGGAAGAGCTCCGCGCCGAGAAGGCTCGTCGCGAGGCCCAGGAAGAGGCACGCCGTGAGCGTGAGGAGCTGGCCGCTTTGCGCGCCGAGCGCGAGAAGGCCGAGGAGGCCGCTGCGAATGTTGCATCCGAGCCTGCGCCCGCGCCCAAGCCCGCGCCTGCGCCCAAGCCCGCCGCCGCGAAGCCCGCGCCCGCCGCACTCAAACCTCAGCCCAAAAAAGCCGCTCACCCCAAGCCCGCCGAGCCCAAACCGAGCCGTGACGAGATGACCTTTGCCCAGCGCATGGTCACCTCCAAGGAGCCTACGGGCGAGAATGAGATCCCCGGCATGGCTCCGGCTCAAAAAATCATCATCGTGCTCGCCCTCATCGCGTTTATCGTCTTTATGGTCTACACGATCACGGGCAGCATGGGCCTGCACTAACCTGTTCGCGCCGGGCTCCATGCCCGCACGTTCGCCTCGCCCAACCCTTAACCTCTGCACAACACATCCGAAAGGTCGCCCCATGGCTTTGACCGACATCTCGCATCCTACCGACATCGCAATGCTCACCGATCTGTACGAGCTCACTATGGCCCAGGGCCTGTGGGAGAGCGGCAAGGCCAATGAGCAGGGTTGTTTTACGGCGTTTTACCGCGACCATCCCTTTGGCAGCGCGTATGCCGTCATGTGCGGCACCGCCGAGCTGCCCGAGCTTGTCGAGAACCTGCGCTTTACGCCCGAGGACATCGACTACCTCGCCTCGCTCCAGGCTCCGGCCGGCGGCGCGATGTTTAAGCCTGCATTCCTCGACTACCTGCGCAACTTCCGTGCACACGTGAATATCGACGCCGTGCTCGAGGGCGAGCTCGTCTTTCCGCGCGAGCCCATGGTGCGCGTCACCGGCCCGGCGCTGGAGTGCCAGCTGCTCGAGACCGCGCTGCTCAACGTCGTCGGTTTCCAGACGCTTGTTGCCACCAAGACGGCGCGCGTGGTACTGGCAGCCGATGGTCGCCCCGTCGCCGAGTTCGGCCTGCGTCGTGCCCAGGGTCCCGATGGCGGCCTGGCTGTTGCGCGCGCGAGCTACGTGGCCGGCTGCTCGTCTACGTCTAACGTGCTTGCCGGGCGCCGCTACGGCATCCCCGTCTTTGGCACACACGCGCACAGCTGGGTGATGAGCTTCGATTCCGAGCTCGAGGCCTTCCGTGCGTTTGCCAAGTCGAGCCCCAAGAACTGCACGCTGCTCATCGACACGTACGACGTGCGTGAGGGCTGCGAGCATGCCATTACGGTTGCCAAGGAGATGGAGGCGGCGGGCGAGCGCCTGTCGGCTATTCGCATTGACTCAGGCGACCTGGCCAAGCTCTCCAAGTATGTCCGCGGCCGTTTTGACGCCGAGGGCCTGCCCTATGTGGGGATTTCGGTCTCCAACGACCTTGACGAGTACACGATTCAGTCGCTGCTCGACCAGGGCGCGCCCATCGATAGCTTTGGCGTGGGTACCAAGCTTGCGACCTGCTACGATCAGCCGGCGCTGGGCGGCGTGTACAAGCTTTCCGCCCGCCGTGCGAGCGATGCGGACCCGTGGACGCCGGTGGTGAAGCTCTCCGAGCAGCCCTACAAGCGCACGATTCCGGGCGTGCAGCGTGTGCGCCGCTATTACGACGGCTTTGGCGGCCCGGTCTGCGACATGATCTATGACGAGGATCATCTGGCGGGGGAGGGCGCCGCGCGCGGCAATACCCTCGTGGCCGTGAACGATGCCGCCCTGGTGACCGATGTGTCCGAGCTTGAGTATCGCGAGCTGCTGGTGCCGATCGTACGCGATGGCAGTGCGGTAGCCCCGCGCGAGAGCATCGAGGACGCACGCGAGCGCTGTGCTTGGGCAATCGATCATCTGGACGCGGCTTTCAAGCGCTTCCTGTATCCGCAGACCTACGTGGTGGGCATGGAACAGGGCTTGGCCCAGGTGCGCGACGAGCTCGTGCGCAAGAACATGGCCGCGGCTTCGGCCTTCCCCTGGGCAAAATGATCCGAAGGGGACGGAGGAAAACGGATCATTTTCGTCCGTCCCGCACCGGGTGCCCCGGCTGCTCCAGCTCGCCCGAACGCTCGACATCCGATTGGTTTGACGTATGACGACTTCTTATAAAACGATGGTGGTAAAGATCGGCTCGTCCACGGTGGTGGGTGCCGACGGTAAGGTCAACCGCGCGTTTATCGGTGGCCTGGCCGATCAGGCCGCGGCCCTGCGCAAGCTCGGCTGGCGTCTGGTCGTGGTGAGTTCGGGTGCCATTGCCTGTGGCTATCCCGTGCTGGGCTTCGACCGCAAACCGGTTGGCGATCTGCCGAGCCTGCAGGCCTGCGCCTCGGCCGGCCAGTGCATCATCTCGTCGGCCTACGACGAGGAGTTCCATGCGCGTGACCTACTCACCTCGCTCGTGCTGCTCACGCGCCACGACACGGCGCGCCGTACGTCCTACCTGCACGCGCGCGACGCTTTGCTGCGCCTGGTGGAGCTGGGCGTGGTGCCGGTCGTCAACGAAAACGACACCGTCACCGTCGACGAGATCAAGTTCGGCGACAACGATACACTCGCGGCCCTCGTGAGCTGCTTGGTTTCGGCGGACCTGTGCGTGACGCTTTCGGACATCGACGGCCTCTACACCGCCAATCCGCATGAGGATCCGACGGCCGAGTTTGTCCCGGTCGTGCGCAAAATCGATGCCAAGATCATTGCCTCGGCGGGCGATTCTTCGACGTCGGTGGGCACCGGCGGCATGATTACCAAGATCCGCGCGAGCCGCATTTTGATGACGGCTGGCATTCAGAGCGTGATTTGCTCGGGCGAGGTGCCCGATGCGCTCGTGCGCCTTGCCCGCGGCGAGAGCGTGGGCACGCTGTTCGACCCGCCGGCGGAGCGCCTGGATATTGCGCCGCGCAAGCTGTGGATCGCGCTGGGTGACAAGGCACATGGCTCGGTAACGGTTGACGACGGTGCCGCGAAGGCGCTGGTCAGCCGTGGCTCGTCCTTGCTCGCGGTGGGTATTCGCCAGGTCAATGGAGAGTTTGCCGAGGGCGATGTGCTCGATGTGTGCGATCCGAGCGGTATGGTCGTCGCCCGCGGTATCGCCGAGGCCGATTCGGACGTGCTGGAGCTTGCTGCCGGCCGCCGCCAGGACCAGATCGCCGGCAACCGCCTGCTGGCAGACCTGGCCGAGAAACCCGCGATTCATCGAGACAACTTAATTGTCTTTGCCTAACGGGTCGACGCTGCGCGCCGCCCAGAGCGACAATTTGTCATTCAAAAGGCGAGGCATGACCATCAGGTCTATGCCTCGCCTTTTTCATGCCAACTTGTTCGCTCTGGGCGGCGCTCGCTTCTTTTGTTCGACCTACGATACAAAGCCACTCGCTTAGGGGCGTTTTCGCTTTCCGCCTTCTACCTGCGGTGGCCGTAACGCCGGCATATCGTAAGTTGCGGTGAAATAGTTCCTGTTTGGCGGCTTTAAAGCCTTTAGCAGTCCCTATTTCACCGCAACTCGTTGAGGCGGCGGGGTCCCACTGCCGGCGCTTGGGGACGTTCCTATTGTGCCGGCAGGTGGGGACACTCCTTCGCTAGAAGATTCGACGCAGGTCTCCGCGGTTGAGGGCTTCGTCGAAGAGATGTTTGAATACCTCGCTGCCGTGCAGTCCATCGTGCTCGAACTCGTTGGTCACCCAGGCGTGCGAGTTGCCCACGCGGCTGAGCGTGTCGAGCTGCATGCCCGAGTCCACGTACATGTCATCGAAGTACACGGCGGCCTGGAGTGGCACCTCATTGCATGCTAGGCGATGCGGGTCGTAAATCTTGTCCCAGCTCGTGTCTTCCATCAGCAGTTCCATCGCGGGCTTGAAGGGCTTGAGCTCGGGCATCTGCTCGAACATCCACGGGAACATGGCCTCGCCGGTAAACATGAGCGGGCGCGCGAGCGTGTCGAACTCGGCGCGGTGTGCCTTTTCCTCTGCCGCGGCCCAGCGAATGGGCATGGTGTCGCCATCGGCGTAGATGAACTCTTGCAGCGTCCAGTACAGCGGATTCGTGCGCGTGTTGGTGCGCTCGAAAGCGCGCATCAAAAAGCTATCGGATACTGAGGCACCGCAGCTCAGCGTGCCGTCGCCATCAACAAACGCATGGTCGATAATCCAGTGCATGCGCTCAAAGCTCGGCTTCATGCCAAAGTCGCTGCCCATGAGCTGCAGGCGCTCGACCGTCATCGGCGAGCCGTCTGGCAGCACGGGCTTTTGCTCCTCGAGGGCATCTGCCAGGGCTGCCACCCGCTCAACGTCTGCGGGGTAGCGGTCATAATACTGCTGAGTCTTGGCTGCCATGCGCGGGAAGGTGTGCGCGTAGACCTCGCTGGCGCTCGCCGGCACGTGTGGAATGCCGCCGCAGGTAAAGCTTGCCGCCACGCCTTCGGGGAAGAGCGACAGATAGCTCAGGGTCAAAAAACCGCCGTAGCTTTGGCCGAGCGTGACCCACGGCTTGCCGCCAAAGCCCACGAGGCGTAGGTACTCAAAATCGCGCACGATGGAGCTGGCGAGGTGGCGCTTGAGGAAGTCCGCCTGCGAGCGTGCGGCATCGGAGCCGGCCGCTGCCGCGCGCTCGCCCAGAGCCGCGATCGTGCGCCCGTCCACACAGCTGCTGCGCCCGGTGCCGCGCTGGTCGGGCAGGACGACGCGGAAGTGTTTGACGGCTTCCTCAATCCAGCCGTCGCTCGTGGGTGAGAGCGGACGCGGGCTCTCGCCACCAGGGCCGCCCTGCAAAAACAGGAGCAGCGGCAGATCGTCGTTGATGCGGTCGGGCGCGCAAACCACGCGGTAGAAGAGCTTGATGCTCTCGGGCGCGCCGGCGATTGGTGCCGGCATAGCGCCGCGGCGCATGGTGCTGCCGACGGCCAGGAGCATCGGCTCCAGGCCGCGCCAGTCAAGGGGGACGTCGATGCTGTGGTCCTCGACATAGAGGCCGGGGACGTTGTATGAAGTGATGAGGGCCATGCGGTACTTCCGTTCGTTGCGGTGTTTCGGGTTGACCAATTCTACCGCCGCGGGCGAGGGCATGCACAAATCGGCTACCATGGATGGCAAACATCTAAGAGAAAGGGCCGCCCATGTCGGTCGATATAGCTACGTATGTCCACGATCTTGCCGTTGCCGCCAAGGCAGCGTCGGCATCGCTTGCCACGGCGAGCGATGAGCAGCGTCAGGAGGCCGTGCGCGCCATGGCCGCAGCGCTGCGCGACGGTGTCGATTCCATCGTTGCCGCCAACGAGCTCGATATGTCCGCCGCGCGCGATGCGGGCACCTCGACGGGGCTCCTCGATCGCCTGTTGCTGACGCCCGAGCGCGTTGAGGGCATGGCCGCCGGCCTGGAGAAGCTCGCCGAGCTGCCCGATCCTGTCGGCCGCGTGCTCGACCACCGCGTGCTTGCAAGCGGCGTGGACCTCACCCGTGTGAGCGTGCCGCTGGGTCTGGTCGCCATGGTCTACGAGGCGCGCCCCAACGTAACGGCCGACGCCGCGGGCATCTGCATCCGCACCGGCAACGCCTGCATTCTGCGCGGCGGTTCGCTGGCCTATCACTCGTGCGCCATGATTGCCGAGCTGTTGGCCGATGCGCTTGAAGTCCAGAGTTTCCCGCGCGAGGCTGTGTCGATGATCGAGTCTACCGACCGCGAGGCCACCGGCGAGCTCATGAAGCTCCGCGGCATCGTCGACGTGCTTATTCCGCGTGGCGGTGCGGGCCTGATTCAGCGCTGCGTGCGCGAGTCGCTTGTACCGGTGATCGAGACGGGCACGGGTAACTGCCATATCTACGTGCATGAATCCGCCGACTTTGACAAGGCACTCAACATTATCGTCAATGCCAAGACCCAGCGAGTGGGCGTGTGCAATGCTGCCGAGTCGCTGCTGGTCGACCGTGCCGTTGCTGATCGCTTCCTGCCCGCAGTCGTTGCCGTGCTGCACGACCACGGCGTGCTGATTCACGGCGATGAGGCCACGTGTGCCGCATGCGCCGACGCTGGGTTTGCCGAAGGCGACGACTACGTGGCCGCGACCGAGGAGGATTGGGGCCGCGAGTACCTGGCGCTCGAGATGAGCGTGAAGGTCGTGGCGAACGAGGACGAGGCCATCGCGCATATCAACCGCTACGGCACCATGCACTCCGAGGCCATTGTTGCCGAGGACGAGGATGCCTGCGAGCGCTTCCTGGATGCGGTCGATGCCTCGGCCGTGTACGCCAACGCCAGCACGCGCTTCACTGACGGCGGCGAGTTTGGACTGGGTGCCGAGATCGGCATCTCGACCCAAAAGCTCCACGCCCGCGGTCCCTTTGCCGCCGAGGCCCTTACCACCTACAAATACAAGCTCCGCGGCACCGGCCAGGTCCGTCCCTAAACTCCGTATAAACTAAAACCACCACAAAGGTGCCTGTCCCCTTTGTGGTGGTTTTAGGTGGCGTGAGCGGTTAGGCCTGGAAGGTGTCGCGGTCGGGGGCGAAGGACTGCATGGCCGCGATGGTGCGGTCAAAGAGTTCGGGAAGCTCCCAGCCCAGCATCTCGGCACCCTGCGAAATCACATCGCGCGAGCAGCCGGCGGCAAAGCGCTTGTCCTTGAATTTCTTTTTGAGCGACTTGGTCGTAAAGTCCATGACGCTCTTGCTCGGGCGCATGATGACGGCGGCGCCAATCAGGCCGGTGAGCTCATCGCAGGCAAACAGGATCTTTTCCATCTGCAGCTCGGGCTTGGGCAGCGAAGAGTTGAAGTCGGACGTGTGTGTCTGGATGGCACGGATAAGCTCGGGAGACGCACCTTCGCCCTCAAGAATCTCGGCGGCATAGATGGTGTGATTCATGGGGTCGTCCTCATGCTCCTCCCAATCCAGGTCGTGCAGCAGACCGACGATGCCCCAAAACTCCTCGTTCTCGGGGTCGAACTCGCGCGCAAAGTAGCGCATAGTGCCCTCGACCGTCTCGCCATGGGTGATGTGGAACGGGTCCTTGTTGTGCTCGTTGAGCAGTTCGAACGCGCGGTCGCGGGTGATTCCGGCGGTAAGCGGCTCTGCCATAAGGGACTCCTTGTGCTCGTGGGTATCGATAAGAATGAATACTACTAGAACAAGAAAACCACCACAAAGGTGCCTGTCCCCTTTGTGGTGGTTTTTGGTGCGGATGGGTTAGTTGAGGGCGGCTTGGGCTAGGCGGGCTTCGGCGTCCTCCTCGGTGACGCCCAGGGCCACGGCGAACTCCTCGATGGAGCGGCGTTTGGCCTCCTTGAGTACGCGCATGTAGTAAGAGCTGGGCTTTTTATCTGCTTCCTCGGCCTGGCGAATACGGTGCATCATGGTTTTTGCCACGCGGACCGTCTCGGGCGCACCCAGCTTAAGCTGCTGCTTAAAGTGCGTCTCCTCGAGCGAGCTGTTGCGCTCGGTAAAGGTGTCGCACTCCAGCTCGTCGTAGTGGCTCAGCAGGTGCTCGGCATCTTGCTGGGAGATGGCGGCGTGCAAACGATCGGCCTGCGCCACGGGGTACATAAGGATCGTCTGCGCATGTCCCTGCTTGGTCTCGAGCAACAGCATGGGCTGCGGCGTGTCGTCCCTAAAACCGACGACGGTGCAGACTCCCTGACCCGGATGAATGACGTGTTGACCGATTGAGAACATGCTACCTCCAACTTATACGAATTTACGTATGTCTAGAATAACACGCTGACGTGCGCAAACCCTTACTTTATGCAGGAAAAGCACACAACTCTGATAGGTAAGAGTATTCGATAAATAGAACGGCTTATTCAAGCGTTTATGCATTTCCAGAACGTGTATAAATTGCAGGCAAACCGCCAACTTTGTACCACCGCGCAAGAGCGGTAGTCATTTTTGTGCATATGCAATTTCGATTGGCTTTACCCTGCGACAGTGTGCGTCGCTTGTGATAGAGTGCTACAAACTCTGGCTTTTGCCCTACGAGTGACCAAGAGCTCGGGGGCTTTAACACAAGGAGGATCTATGCCCGAGAAGATTGAAGAGCTGGTACGCGCTGCGCTTGCTGCGGCCCAGGAGGCCGGCGACCTTTCCGCATTTGAACTTGACGATTGCGCCATCGAGCGACCGGCTGACACTTCTCATGGCGAGTGGACCTCCACCATGGCCCTGAAGTCCGCCAAGCTGGCTCACTGCGCTCCGCGCAAGATCGCCGAGGCCGTCGTTGCCCATATGCCCGAGGACCCCGCGATCGAGAAGGTCGAGATCGCAGGCCCCGGCTTCATCAACTTCTACCTCTCCGTCGCCGTCAAGAACGCCATCTTCGGCGAGGCCCGCGAGAAGGGCATGGACTTCGCTAAGTCCAATGTCGGCGGCGGCCTGAAGACCCAGGTCGAGTTCGTTTCCGCCAACCCCGTCGGCCCCATGCACATCGGCCATGGCCGCTGGGCCGCTCTGGGCGACTCCCTCTGCCGTGTTATGGACCACGCCGGTTACGATATCCAGCGTGAGTTCTACATCAACGACCACGGATCACAGATGAACACCTTCGGCAACTCCATCAGCACGCGCTATATGCAGCTCGCCGACATCATCGCCAAGCAGGGCGTGGACATCGATGAGGCTCACAAGCTGCTGATCGCCGACCGCGACGCCTTTGTCGCCGACGAGAACGACGAGCATCCCGAGACCCATCCGTACCAGGATAACTTTGCCGAGACGCTGGGCAAGGACTCCTACGGCGGCGACTACATCATCGACGAGGCCGCCGAGTTCTGGCGCACCGACGGCGACAAGTGGGTCGAGGCCGATCCGCAGGAGCGCATGGAGAGCTTCCGTGAGCGCGGTTACGTGAAGATGGTCGACAACATGCGCGACCTCTGCCACGCCGTCAACTGCGACTTCGATCGTTGGTTCTCCGAGCGCTCGCTGTATGTGAAGGACACCGAGGGCGAGACTGCCGGCACCTCCGCCGTCGACCGCGCTTTCGAGAAGCTCGACAAGATGGGCTACCTCTACACCAAGGACGGCGCCCTGTGGTTCCGCTCCACCGACCTGGGCGACGACAAGGACCGCGTCCTGATCAAGTCCGACGGCGAGTACACCTACTTCGCCTCCGACGTTGCCTATCACTGGGATAAGTTCCAGCGCGTCGACCACGTCATCGACATCTGGGGCGCCGACCACCACGGCTACATCGAGCGCGTCCGCTGCGTCTGCGACGCTCTCGGTTACCCCGGCAAGTTCGAGGTTCTGCTGGGCCAGCTCGTCAACCTGCTGCGCAACGGCAAGCCCGTCCGTATGTCCAAGCGCAAGGGCACCATGGTGACCCTGCAGGAGCTCGTCGACGAGGTCGGCTCTGACGCCGCCCGCTACACGCTCATCTCCAAGAGCTCCAACCAGATGGTCGACTTCGACATCGAGGCCGTTAAGAAGCGCGACAACTCCAACCCGGTGTACTACGTGCAGTACGCTCACGCCCGCGTGTGCTCCATCCTGCGTCGTGCCGCCGACGTTACGCCCGAGCAGGCTGACGAGATGGGCATGAAGGCCGTCGCCGCCAAGGCTATCGGTGAGAACGTCGATTACTCGCTGCTGACCGACCCGACCGAGCTCGCCCTTTCGCGTAAGCTCAACGAGCTCACCGACCTCATCGCCAGCTGCGCTCGCGACCGCGCTCCGTTCCGTCTGACGCACTTTGCCGAGGAGCTCGCCGGCGACTTCCACAGCTTCTATGCTGCCTGCCAGGTTCTGCCGAGCGAGGGCCGTCCCGTCGACCCCGAGCTTTCGCGCGCCCGTCTGGCCGCTTGCGACGCTGTCCGCGTGACGCTCGCCCTGGTGCTTACCCTTGTTGGCGTTTCCGCACCCGAGCAGATGTAATTTGCGGGTCATTTGACCGTGTAGGTTCGGCTTTGCTGAGCCCTATAAGCCCGATCTCCATGCGGAGGTCGGGCTTTTTGCGTTTGGCGGGCTTTTTGGCGTGTTGGAAAATGCTACAAAAACGCAACTATACCGGTTTACGGGGCTGAATCGCTGCCTGGCGACCATAGAGACAACAGTGAAAATAAAACCGCAGGTAGACGGCTTGCCGAATATTAAAAATGCAGGGTATGGTTGGCTTAAGCCGTTCTTGCACCGTAATCCGCCATCGTTTTGAAAACGACCCCTTGGGGACGGGGGAATACGGATCATTTTTGTTCCGTGTGTAAGCGGCGCGAAACCGTTCGCCACGAATCGGGCTTATCTACTACGTTTAGTCGCATACCCCGAACCATGCCGAAAAGTACGATATTAAAACCGCAGGTAGCGGGCTTGCAATTTTAGGAAGATTGAGGGAATGATCAGGGGTCGCGGGTCAAACGTAGTAGATAGGCGCGATTCGTGGCGAGCCGATCCTGAGACCGACGATTCCGCTCTCGTGCCTCGTGGTCACCACGATCTTTGGGGGCTCGGCTGGCCTCTCCATATAAGTTGCGGTGGAATAGTTCCTGTTTGAGAGGTGTTGGCCGGGATTTGTGAACTATTTCACCGCAACTTATGATGTGGCGATGGTGTACGCCGGAACTTTGTAAAGAGTGTCCCTTTTGGCTAGTCGTTTAAGAACGTCCCCGATGACTAAGTTGCAGGTGGTGGCGGTTGTGCTACACTAACGCTGCGTATATGACGCAATCATCTCGATACAGATCAATGATGTCCGTCGTTTAAGTACGGAGCTAGACTGTTTAGCCGCCCTGAAGGTATATGCAGGGAGCATGTGATCACAGGGCTTGAAAAGAAAGTTGAGCAAACACTGTGTCTGATCAACAGCAAGAAAACGAAATAACGACGGCGCAAACCGCTCCCGCTGCACCGGTTGCGTCGGACCAGGTCGCGATGCCCGCGCCGGTGCAGGCCTCGGTTCCTGAGGCTCCCAAGGCCGCTTCGACGCCTGCGCCCGCATCGGCTGAGAAGGTCGCGCCTGCCGCTGGCGAGGGAGTTGCCCCTGCCGCCGATGAGGATGCCGTGCCCGTAAAGCCCAAGCGCACGCGCCGTACGCCTAAGCCCGCCGCTGACGACGAGGATGCTGCCAAGCCCAAGCGCCGTACCACGCGCGTGACGCGAACCAAGCGCACCGTTGCCGATTCCTCCGCGCCGATTTCCGATGAGGTCGCGCAGGCCCGTGCGCTGGCGCAGATTAGCGAGGCTCAGGTGGTGCGCGCCCGTCGCCGTGCTGCCGAGCGCGAGGCCGCGGCACTGACCGAGCTTGCAGCGCCAGTCGTCTCCGAGGCGTCTGCGGCCACCGAGGCCCCTGTCGCGGGGCAGCCGACCGAGAAGCCGGCTCCGCGCACGCGTCGTCGTGCGGCCAAGTCTCAGCAGGATGCTGGGCAGGCGGCTCAAGAGTCCGGTGAAGCTCCGTCTCGTTCTGCGCTAGGGGAGGGTGCGCAGCCCTCTGAGTCTGCAACACCTGTCGAGGCCAACGAGGTTCCCGTTGTCGATCCCGCTCTTCGCCCGCACCGTCGCGGCCGCAAGCCCAAGGCCTTCGTCGAGGCCGAGAAAGCTGCCGCTGCGGCTGCAGCCGCAGCTCAGGGCGCCGCGATGACCGCCGCGCCCACGCCCGTCGCCGACGCTCCCGTCCAGGACGCCGCTGCCGCCGAGGCCGGCGCACCCGCCGAGGGCGAGCCCGCCGATGTTCGCCCCGGTCGCAGCCGTCGCACGGCCGCTAAGCGCTCGACCAAGGCCAAGGGTTCGAAAAAGGACGCGTCCGAGGATTCTGGCAACGAGGCCGTCGAGGCAACCGTCGACTCTGCTCCCGATGCCGAGAACGCCGATCAGCCGGCAACCGAGAAACCCAAGCGTACGCGCAAGAAGTCTGCAAAGGCCAAGGCCGCCGAGCATCAGGCCGATGCCGATGCCGGTTCCGTCATCGATGGCAAGTCTGACGGCGAGGCCTCGAACAACGCCGATGCCGCTGCCGCCGATGGCACTGCGCCTGCCGAGACCGACGAGAACGCCCGCCCCAACCGCCGTCAGCACAAGCGCAACGACGAGCGCAGCGAGCGCAAAGACGAGCGCAACAACGACCGCCGCAACCGTCAGCGCGATCGCAAGCAGCGCAACAAGGAGCGCAACGCCGCCCCGACCGAGCCTACGCTTTCGCGCGAGGAGCTCGCGGCCATGAAGGTCGCCGAGCTGCGCGAAAAGGCCAAGGAGTTCGAGATCGAGACGACCGGCAAGAAGAAGGCCGAGCTCGTCGAGGAAATCTACACCACTGCTGCGAAGGCCGAGGGCTTCCGTGACATCAAGGGCATTCTGCAGATTCGCCCGGACAGCTCCGGCATCATCCATGCCCACGGCTACATGAAGTCCAGCGACGACGCCTTTGTGCCCGCATATCTCATCCGCTCCGCACGCCTGCGTACGGGCGACGTGATCGAGGGCTCGCTTCGTCCCTCACGCGGCGGCGACAAGCGCGCCGGTCTCGCCAAGATCACGACCGTCAACGGTCTTGATCCCGAGCAGGCCCGTAACCGCCCCAAGTTTGGCGACCTTACCCCGGTCTATCCCAATGAGCCTCTGCGCGGAGCACGGTAAGGATTCCATTACCGGTCGCGCTATCGACATCGTGTCGCCGATCGGCAAGGGCCAGCGCGGCCTGATCGTGTCACCGCCAAAAGCCGGCAAGACCACGATCCTCAAGAAGATCTGCCAGTCTATCTCGATCAACAATCCCGAGGTTCACCTCATCTGCCTGCTCGTCGACGAGCGTCCCGAAGAGGTCACCGATATGCAGCGCTCCATCAAGGGTGAGGTCGTGGCCTCGACCTTCGATATGCCCGCCGAAAACCACACTCGCGTGGCCGAGCTCGTGATCGAGCGCGCCAAGCGCATCGTGGAGCTGGGCGGCGATGTCGTGGTGGTGCTCGACTCCATCACGCGCCTTGCCCGCGCCTACAACCTGGCCGCTCCCGCCTCGGGCCGCATCCTTTCGGGCGGCGTCGATTCGGCGGCCCTGTATCCGCCCAAACGTTTCTTGGGCGCTGCCCGCAACATCGAGAACGGCGGCTCGCTCACTATCCTGGCTTCCGCCCTTATCGATACAGGCTCCAAGATGGACGAGGTCATCTTTGAGGAGTTTAAGGGTACCGGCAACATGGAGCTCAAGCTCGACCGCGACCTGGCCGACCGCCGTATCTTCCCGGCCATCGATCCCGTTGCCTCGGGCACGCGCAACGAGGACCTGCTGGTCGACGAGCAGATGCGCCCGTTTGTCTTTGGCCTGCGCCGTATCCTCGCCGGCATGAACAATACCGAGCGCGCGGCCGCATCGTTTATCAAGGGCCTCAAGGGAACCAATACCAACCAGGAGTTCCTGGTTCGTTCGGCCAAAAAGCACAGCGATTACGAGCAGACGTTCTAAGTCGCTCGCCGCACGCGACAACAGCCATAGACATGTCAGAAGGGCCGGGGTTTAGATCCTGGCCCTTTTCGTATAGCCGCTCGCCAACGATTATTGACCTCACGACCGGCAAGCAGCGATTTTCCCGTTTCAATCCCGCTTCGTCGCTTGCAATCCCCAAGGGGGTTTCGCATAATAGCTGTTAAGCTTCGCGACGGAAAACGCAGATGAAACGAACCATATACCGTTGCTTTGGGGCATAGCCCCGCTTCATCTTCTCTCGCGTAGCCAACTGAATGATGCGATTTGGGTGCTGGAAGATGGGGAGAGCTCATGGCTTCTTCTGATGCAACACAACGAGCAGTCCTTGCTGGACTTTCCTGCGGGATCGGCCTTGCCGCTCCCGTGGTGATGTATGCTGCCACGCTGCCGTTTTCGTCGGTGAACGAGACGGTCGTCGCGGGCGCTGTTCCCTTTGCCGTGGGTGCGGTGGCGGGCGTGGGTATCTATGCCGCCTCGCTCGGCATTTCTGAATATCGCGCGCAGCATGCCGAGCGCCTGTTCGAGCCCGACGCCATGGGTGGCGCTGCGAACGTCAACCAGCATCAAAATGAGTTCCAGACTGCCTCGATGCCCGCCCAACAGCAGTGGGCTGCCCCTCAGGGTGTTGCTACTGCGGCTCCTGCCGTGCAGGCAAACGCCGCGCAGCCCTCTTCGGTTTTCTCCGGCCTGACCGGTGCCTTCCAGCGCCGTCGTGCCGACGATGGCGTCCCCACCATCGCCCGCGCCGCAGACGCCATGAGCGAGGCCGACGCCTGGTCCATGATCGATAGCATGCTCGACGACGACTCGCCGGTCAGCTGCGACCCCACGCGCTCACGCGACGTCTACCAAGTCGCTATAGACGAACTCACCTACGGCGGGCAGACCGGCTCCTATAACCGCGATGACATCGCTGCCGCTGCGCGCGCCGTCTCGGGCTCTCATGCCGCCCCTGCGGGCAGCACGGCCGCCTTTGTGGCGCTCGTGGCTAACGCCGCCAACAACGCCGCCACGGCTCAATCCGTTACGTATGACACTGCCGTGCCCGTGACTCCGGCTGCCGCCACCGCCGTTGACCCCTACGCCGACGAGCCGCTGGCCGTCGACGAGGAGACTATTGCCGCCCGCCGTGCTGCCGAAAGCTCGCTGTGGGGCGCTCCTGCACAGCAGCAGGCGGCGGAGGCGGTGCCGTACAACGCGAACCTTGCCAACATGCCGATCATCAGCGACGCCTCTGCTGCGGCCATCGATCTCGATGACCTTGACGAGCCGGTCATCTCGAACGACATGCCGTATGTGGTCGCTGCCCCGGTCGATGCCCCGGCCTCCGCGTCCCAGTCCGTCGCAGTCGACGAGCCTGTCGATGCGACTCCCGAGGAAGACGTCCCCATGGCCGATTACTCGGGTCACGAGGGCATGTGGGCAGCCGCTGCCGCAATTTTGGACGAGGTCGTCGAGCCTGCTCCCGTTGCCGCTCCGGTGTTTACGCCTGCTCCTCAGCCCGCTGCCCCCGCTTACGTTGGTCGCCACAGCGCCGTGTTCCCCGAGGATACCGCCCGCATCTCGGGCGAAGGTATCGAGCGTGCCGAGGCCATCGCTGCTGGCATCATGGAGAACCGTCGTCACGAGCGCGTCAATCAGATTCTCGAGGAGGAGATCGACCGCCTGCAGTCTGCAGCGGTGAGGCGCACGGGCCGTGCCTATCTGAGCGTTATCGAGGGCGGCACCGCCAGCTTTGAGCCGCTCTGTGCGGAGGCATAACTTCTGCATGCTTAAACTCGATCGAAAATGGGCGGTCGCGACCTGCCTGATGGTGCTGCTCATCTGGGGCAATTCGATGGTTCCCGGCACGGGGTCCGGTTCATTGAGCTTGTCGATTATGGAGGCCGTTCGCGGTTTTCTGCACGGCATAGGGCTTCCGTATGAGTGGGTGACCAACTTCGTCGTTCGCAAGTGCGCGCATTTTACCGAGTACATGGTACTCGGCATTCTGGCGACGCACGCTTTCGATATCGAGGGCCGTCGCACCTTTGACGTGCTGCTTCCCACGGCGGTGTTCTTGCTGCTGATCCCCTCGATTGACGAGACGATTCAACTCTTTGTGCCCGGTCGCGCCGGTACGATTACCGACGTGATGATCGACTGCTGTGGAGCGATGACGGGCGTTGTGCTTCGATATCTTCTACGATCGCTCATGTGTGCCAAAAAGGCCGCCTAGGACACATTGCTTGATCCTAGGCGGCCTTTCTTTGTTTGGGGGCTTATGCGGGGCGTGGCGGCGTTATCCCGTAGGATGGGATTGCTGGAGGTTGCGGCGCCCCTTTGGCGCGCCTACTGCTGAAGCGCGGCGGCACCCAGGGCCAGGCAGCCCATGATGCCCTGCTTGCCCTCGAGGCTATTGTTGACGATGTAGGTGTCGATATCATTGACCTCGGGCGTGACGATGTAGCCGTTGAGCATCTCGGCGCACTTTTTGCGGGCGAGCGGCACGATAGGGGTGTGATCGGCAACGCCACCGCCGATGATGATCTTCTGCGGGGCATAGCACAGCGTGTAGGTCATGAGCGCCTGTGCCAGATAGCCTGCGAGCAGGTCCATGGCCTCCGGGTCATCGGCCATATCTCCGGCGGACTTACCTCCCCAGCGCTTTTTGACGCCAGGACCGGCGATGAGGCCCTCGAGGCAGTTGTCGTGGAAGGGGCAGGCGCTGTGCTCGCCAATGGTGTCGCGCGGGTCGCGCGTGACCAGGATGTGGCCGGCCTCGGGATGCATCATGCCATGCACGAGCTGACCGCCCGAGAGCACGCCAGCGCCCACACCGGTGCCGATGGTCAGGTAGACAACGTCGGTGAGGCCCTGAGCGCAACCAAAGGTGACCTCGCCCAAGCAAGCGACGTTGACGTCGGTATCGTAGCCGCAGGGGACCTTGAGCTCGTTTTGGATGGTGCCCAGTAGGTCAAAGTAACGCCATGCGGTCTTGGGCGTCTCCAAGATCTTGCCGTACTGGGGCGATGCAGGGTTGACCGCGGTGGGGCCAAAGGCGCCGATGCCCAGGGCGGCGATGCCCTTGTCGGCAAACCATGCGTTGACGGCCTCGACGGTCTCCTGCGGGGTCGTGGTCGCGATCTGCTCGCGCTCTAGGACCGTACCGTCCGCATAGCCCGTGGCGCAGACCATCTTGGTGCCGCCGGCCTCGAGTGCTCCGATAAGCTGCTGCTCTGCCATAATATTCCTCTCTCTGGGACGAGTTGCTCCGTGACTAAAGTATAGAGCTCTAAACCATTTAAGAAAGCGCTATAAAAAGAAGCCCTGCAACGCGGCGGGCGGTGCGGGGCTTCTTTGGTTGCTTTAGTTGCCGGGCCGTCCTTACCCGCGCGGCTTGATTTTATCACGTAGCGACTTGAGGTTCTCCAGCGCCGCGTTAAGCGTCTCGTCTCGCTTGGCGAAGTGGAAACGAATCAGATGGTTGACGGGCTCGCGGAAGAAGCTTGAGCCCGGCACGGCGCCCACACCAACCTTGGAGGCGAGATCCTCGCAGAAGTCGAGGTCGCTGTCGTAACCAAACTCAGAGATGTCCATCATGACGTAGTAGGCGCCCTGCGGCACGTTATGATTAAGACCGATGCTGTCGAGTCCCTGGCAGAACAGGTCGCGCTTGGCGGTGTAGAGGTCGAGGACCTCATCGTAATAGCTGTCGTCGAAGTTGAGAGCGGTAACGACGGCTTCCTGCAGGGGAGCGGCGGCGCCCACGGTGAGGAAGTCGTGGACCTTCTTGATGCGCTCGGTAATCTCGGCCGGGGCGATGGTGTAGCCCAGACGCCAACCGGTGATGGAGTAGGTCTTGGACAGCGAGCTGCAGCTGATGGTGCGCTCGAACATGCCGGGCAGCGTGGCCATATAGACATGCTTGTGGGGCGCATAGACGATGTGCTCGTATACCTCGTCGGTGATGCAGTAGGCGTCGTACTTTTTGCAGAGGTCGGCGATATAGGTGAGCTCCTCGCGCGTAAAGACCTTGCCGCAGGGGTTGGACGGGTTGCACAGGACGATGGCCTTGGGGTCGTTGTCGCGGAAGGCCGCCTCGAGGACCTCGCGATCGAAGTCGAACGTGGGCGGGTTGAGCGGCACATAGATGGGCTCAGCGCCCGAGAGAATCGTGTCGGCGCCGTAGTTCTCGTAGAACGGCGAGAAGATGACGACCTTGTCTCCGGGGTTCGTAACCGTCATCATGGCGGCCATCATGGCCTCGGTGGAGCCGCATGTGACTACGATGTTCTCGTTGGGGTTGATCGGCATGCCCATAAAGTGTTCCTGCTTGGCCGCGAGTGCCTCGCGCATGGCCTGGGAGCCCCAAGTGATGGAGTACTGGTGATAGAGCGGCTTGGGGTCAGTCGCGATGGTGCTGAGGCTCTCGAGCAGCTGTGCCGGAGGATCGAAGTCAGGGAAGCCCTGCGAGAGGTTGACGGCACCGTACTTATTGGAGATGCGCGTCATGCGGCGGATGACCGAATCGGTAAATGTCGCCGTACGGTTGGAGAGTTTTTTCATGCTTGTCCTTTCGAGCATTTGCCGTGGGGCAAGTTTACTCCTATGAAACCGGTGGGAATTGCTCGAAACGCGCTCGAAAAACTCTTTTCAAAATTCTTGAAAATTGGGGCTTGCATCGCGTGGCGTTCCTTGCAATAATAGTCGAGCGCGAAGCGCACAGGACACGGTGGGTGTAGCTCAGTTGGCTAGAGCGACGGGTTGTGGTCCCGTAGGTCGAGGGTTCGAGTCCCTTTACCCACCCCAGTTCTTGCTTCGTGTTGATATCGGGTCGTTAGCTCAGTTGGTAGAGCAGGGGACTCTTAATCCCAAGGTCCAGGGTTCGAACCCCTGACGGCCCACCACACGATATCTCCTTTAAAGTCCGTCAAAACGGACTTTAGCTTTGGGTCGTTAGCTCAGTTGGTAGAGCAGGGGACTCTTAATCCCAAGGTCCAGGGTTCGACCCCCTGACGGCCCACCAAAGCATGTTAAAGCGACTGGCTTCGGCTGGTCGCTTTTTTGTTGACCTCGCATGGGGTCGAACCCGAAAGGGCGCGGAGCTGAGGAAATGCGTAAGCATTTACCAGCGCAGCGCGCAAGGCGCGAAGCGCCGCAGCGGCCGCCTGCGCAGCAGGCTGACCCCCTGACGGCCCACCCAAAGCATGTTAAAGCGACTGGCTTCGGCTGGTCGCTTTTTTGTTGACCTTGCATGGGGTCGAACCCGAAAGGGCACAGACGCTTTACAAGTCGAGCCTGCCCTGGGGGTCGGTGAATCCGTCTGTGCCCTCCTTGAGCTTTTTCTCATCTGCTTTCACACGACGTTCGAGTTTCTTTGTATCCTCGGCAGGCGGTAGATTCTCGGGGACAATTCCACGGTCGATGAGGCTGCCACGTACGCTTGTGTTGTTCTCGATGTGCTCTTGCTTGATCTGGTCCAGACCGTACAGGTCGTGTTCCTCGGCGTTAAAGGCCGTCATCGAGTTCGTAAGGTCCTTTGCTTTGATGAGGACATCGGCTAACCTGTCCGCCAATGCCGCGCTCTTGGGCACACCAAGCTGCCGCTTCATGTCCGCCGTGCTTCTGCCGCCGAATAACGCTTCATCGCCCTTCGACTTGATGATTGCGAATCCTTTGGAGTCCACGCCTCGTCTGAATGCAATGCCCGAGAGCTGTTTCTCTGAATCAGATAGCGAGTGGCGCGCCTGCAAGCGCTGAATCTCTGCGAAGCGCTGCTCTATGAGCTCTTGGCGGCGCGTCTGCACAGCAAAGTATGCCTGGGCGAGCGCGATTTCGGGCTTGTTTGGGTCTCCGTTTTGGGCGATTAAATAGCATGCGTAGCGTGTTAGCTTGTAGTCTTTTACGGCTCGTTTGGCGATGCCGGCATCTACCATTTTGCTGGCCTCAGCAAAATGGGCGGCAACAGGCATTTTATTGGTGTCACACGATGCCATGGATCTCTTAACCGCAGTCTCAAAATTACGCCATTGGGTGTATCCGAGGGGCTCCATTAAATCGCGTGCGAGCCAATACTCAACGCCGTCTTCTACATGGGCGTAGCTGTCAAGTTCGACACGCCATTTCTCGATATCCCTGCTGTCCATATCTCTTCCTTTCTGTTCGTTCGTCTACGTGGACTATGTCGACTCCGTATTCAGAATGAGTATATTTGCCCGTGCGGACACGAATGGGCCCCGTGTCGCTTTGAGCTCACGGGGCCCATAGATATCGATTAGTTGTGTTCTGCTCTAGATGGGTGCTCAGCTTAGTCTGCTCGATAGTGCGATCCGAGACTTTCGGTTCGCTTACGCATGGCTTTGACCATTTCCTGTGCTAGTTGAATCTGCGATTGCAGGCGGGCGAGGGCGGCGATTTCGCTGTCCTGGGCGTTTTCCATACTCAAGGCTGCAGTCTCTGCCCTCAGGCCTTCAAGTTCCTGCAACGCTGCGGATAGGCCTGTCTCGGTGCGGTTGATCATGCAATACGCGCTCATCGTGTGCTTGAGGCTGCAAGTCAGGCGTTCTGCGTCCGCCCTGACAAGGCCGCGGTGGGGGAGCGCAGCATCCCTTGGGGCAGCCACTTTGAGAGTATTCAATGCCGTCCGAGCTGCGGAAGCGCCCGCGATGCGCCCAAACACGATGCCGTTGGCGCTCGATAGACCGCCGATGCGATCGGCGCCGTGCATGCCGCCTGTCGCCTCGCCGCAGGCATAGAGGCCCTCAACGCCCGTGTACGCGGTCTTGTCGATTTTGATGCCGCCGTTGGCAGCGTGGGCATACATCGCCACACGCATCTCGTCGGTCGGCGCGATGCCGTGCTCGTCTTGTAGCCAGGTAGCAAAGGTCTGCACAAACTCGGGGACGTCCTCGCGGGGGAAGTCGTAGTGGAGTGCCAGGCCTTCGGCACCCGCTTGATCGATGGCAAGATCGATGGCGCGGGAGGCCAAGCGTGACGTGAAGGGGCCATATCCGGAGCGCTGTTCAAGCAAATCGTCCAGCTTGTCGTCGGCGATATCGACCGGCTGGTCGAACTTGACGTAGCGCCAGGTCTTTTCGTTAAAGACAAGGTTGTGCTTGGGCTCGATGAAGCCCGGCATCATCTGCATGAACTCTATATTAGTGAGCGTTGCGCCGTGTGCCAGCGCGATGGCCTGCGAGGAGCTGAGCACGTCGGCGGAAGTGAGGCTTCGCTCGAACAGGCCACCCGTGCCGCCCGCAGCGATGATGATGGCCTTGGCTGCCATAGGTACGAGATGCTTGTTTGTGCGGTCGTAGAGCGTGGCGCCGACAATCTTTCCGGGCGTGTCCTCAATAAGGTCGATAAGCTCGTGGCGGGGAAGCAGGCGAATGCCGAGAGACTTGATCTGGGCCGCACACGCGTCCTCAAGGGGCTTGCGAGTGAGGCCGCGCCATTTGCGTGTCTTATGGTCAAAGCAGGGGATAAATTGCTTTTGCTGGGCGCTCTCGGCACTTTGCGGACGTTGGAGTTCAACACCCAGCTCCCGTTCGAGCCATGTAATTGCCCGGGGAATGCCGTGGACGAACATCTGGACGAGCTCGGGGTCGGCAACGCCGCCGCCGACGGTCTGGATGGTATCGATGAGGTCCTGTTCGTCGTCTTCGTCGACGGGGCCAATAAGGCCGAGCCCCCAGGTTCCCAGGAAAAAGCTCGATCCGCTCATGGTCTTGCCGGCGCTTGCCACAGCGACGGTTGCACCCGTGCGTGCCGATTCGATGGCGGCGCAAAGGCCCGCAATGCCAGATCCAATTACCAGTACATCAGTCGATTCCATCGGTTTCCTTTCTCGTCCGGCGCATTGTCGCATGGGCGATCGACTAATGTGATGCAAAGATTGGATAAATCGGTAAAGGGCGAATATGGCGCGTGGGCGTCATGGATGCTCTGACGCTCCATCTCATCACATCTCGTATTTCGCCTCAACTGATATATCGGCATTAGCTGCCCTGCGACAGCGCAAACAAAAAGAGCCGCCACCTCGAAAGGTAGCGGCTCCAAAGCTCAACTATATGAGCATCGCGCGGGCGCGATTAGGCCTTGAGGGCCTCCTCGACGGCGACGGCGCAGGCGACGGTGGCACCGACCATGGGGTTGTTGCCCATGCCGATGAGACCCATCATGTCGACGTGCGCAGGCACGGAGGAAGAACCGGCGAACTGGGCGTCGGAGTGCATACGGCCCATGGTGTCGGTCATGCCGTAAGAGGCAGGGCCGGCGCCCATGTTGTCCGGGTGCAGGGTACGGCCAGTGCCGCCACCAGAAGCGACGGAGAAGTACTTCTTGCCAGCCTCGAGGCGCTCCTTCTTGTAGGTGCCAGCGACGGGGTGCTGGAAGCGCGTGGGGTTGGTGGAGTTACCGGTGATCGAGATGTCGACGTTCTCGTGCCACATGATGGCAACGCCCTCGCGGACGTCGTCGGCGCCGTAGCAGTTGACGGCGGCGCGGGGACCATCGGAGTAGGGGATGGTCTCGACGACCTTGAGCTCGCCCGTGAAGTAGTCGAACTGGGTCTTCACGTAGGTGAAGCCGTTGATGCGGGCGATGATCTGAGCAGCGTCCTTGCCCAGACCGTTGAGGATGACGCGCAGCGGCTTCTTACGAGCCTTGTTGGCGTTCAGAGCCAGGCCGATAGCGCCCTCAGCGGCAGCGAAGGACTCGTGGCCGGCCAGGAAGGCGAAGCACTCGGTGTCGTCGGAGAGCAGCATAGCGCCCAGGTTGCCGTGGCCCAGACCGACCTTGCGGTCCTCAGCGACGGAGCCGGGAACGGTGAAGGCCTGGATACCCTCGCCGATGATGGCAGCAGCCTCAGAAGCGGACTTGGCGCCACGCTTGACAGCGAGAGCGCAGCCGAGGGTGTAGGCCCACTCAGCGTTCTGGAAGGCGATGGACTGGGTGTTGTTGACGATCTCACGCGGGTTGAAGCCCTTGTCGGTGCAGATCTGCAGAGCTTCCTCGAGGGAGGCGATGCCGTTGTCGGCGAGGCACTTGTTGATTTTGTCAGCGCGGCGCTCGTAACCTTCGAACGTAACAGTCATAGTTATTTCCCTCCCTTTCTACTCGTGAACCGGGAACACGCTGGCGACGGAGTGAGTCTCCTCGTCGGTGCGCGGGTCGATGTACTTGGCAGCGTTCTCCCACTGACCATAGTGGCCCATAGCGCCAGCGATGGCCTCCTCGGGGGTCTTGCCGGCCTTGACGGCGTCGGTGAACTTGCCGAGGTTCAGGAACTCGAACGCGATGATCTCGTTCTTGTCGTTGAGAGCCATGCGGGTGACGTAGCCCTGGGCGAGCTCGAGGTAGCGAGCGCCCTTGGCCTTGGTGCCGAACATGGTGCCGACCTGGGAGCGAAGGCCCTTGCCGAGGTCGTCGAGGGAGGCGCCCACGGGCAGGCCGCCCTCGGAGAATGCGGTCTGGCTGCGGCCGTAAACGATCTGCAGGAAGATCTCGCGCATAGCAACGTTGATGGCGTCGCAGACGAGGTCGGTGTTGAGGGCCTCGAGGATGGTCTTACCGGGAAGGATCTCGGAAGCCATGGCGGCAGAGTGGGTCATGCCCGAGCAGCCGATGGTCTCAACGAGGGCCTCCTCGATGATGCCGTCCTTGACGTTCAGCGTGAGCTTGCAGGCGCCCTGCTGAGGTGCGCACCAACCCACACCGTGCGTAAGACCGGAGATGTCGGAAATCTCCTTAGCCTGGACCCACTTGCCCTCCTCGGGGATGGGTGCGGGGCCGTGGTATGCACCCTTGGCAACGGGGCACATGTTCTCCACTTCCTGTGAGTACTGCATGCCTCTCCTCTCTATCGTGTTGGCGTCCCGTCTGGGGGTCGTGGCTGGCGATTGCCGGGCGACCCTTCGAAAGGGACATGACATGCAGCCCCTATAATACCGCGAAATGCACGGAATATTCGGCGAACGGCTCAGTTTTCGTAGCGAGATGCGCGGAACTTTCAATTGAAACGATTTAACTATATGTTCTGTGGTCGCGAACTTCCGTAGAGGGGGTCCGTCTTGGGCAAGCTTTTGCTCAGCTTTTGTAAGCGTTGCAGGGGTTGACCTGTTGCAACGGTGCCGTTCGCCGCCTGTTTACTGCCTTTGGCCGCGCGAGTGTATTGTTTTGCGTGAATGTTTTGATGGCACGCTTCAATCGTGCTGTATTGGATGGCAAGCAGATCCCGGCGAAGGGAACGTCATGCAGCGCGTTTGGAAAACGATCACCGGCTTTTATCATGTCTGTGCCCGCGGTACAGGCAAGCAACTGATCTTTGAGAACGATGCGGATCGCTGGGAGTTCCTGGAACTGATGCGTGAGTGCTGCCGCGCTACCCGGGTGACGATTGTGGCGTGGTGTCTCATGGGCGACCACGTGGATCTGGTGCTTTTGGATTACGAGGACGAAATGAGCGCGGCCATGCAGCGGCTGCTGTTGACGTATGCCCGTCGGTTCAATAAGCGCACTGGGCGCGCGGGCTGCTTGTTTCGTGAGCGTTTTGAGCGTCGCTCGCTCGATACCGACTGGCAGGTGATGGAGGCTATTCGTTCTGTACACGCTGGTCCGCAGGAGGCGGGTATTGCTCTGGTCGAGCGCTATCCGTGGAGCAGCTTTGCCGAGTATCTACGGGCCTATTCCAACGATATGACGAGAGGATTTTCCTATCCTTCTTGCGTTCTTGAGCTTTTTGGTTCTGCCGAGGGCTTTATTGCCCATTCGCTTTCGACGCCCAACGGCAGCGAGCCAGCGCCGTGCGATATGAAAGAGGCGGAGTGGGAGCGACATGCCTTTGCCGATAAATTGGCGAAGGGACTCGGGGTTCCGCTCCACGGGGCTAAAGCTGCACCGCCGGCGCAGCGCAATATCGTTATCCTTGGATTGCACGATGCCGGCTTTACGGTGCGCCAGATTGAGCGCTATACGGGGATTGGCAAAAGCACCGTTTCTCGTATTGTGCGCGCCCGTGCGCGAACGGCGGTGCGGGCTTGCGGAAACGTGGTGTAGGGCCGCCGGTGCACCGCAGCTGGGGTCGCCCATACGCCACAACCATTGTTCTAAAAGCTCGGTAAGGTAACTGCACTTCTTAATTTGCATAAAACGATTGCCGTCATGCATAAAATTATGGCTCCGCTCGGTTTTGCCCGTACCTACCCCCGTCTGCGCCGTGCAAAAAGCGGAGATTTCTGCTTCGTGGAACTGTCGGCACCGCCGCAATTTTGCAACATACGGGCCTCGAAGCTGTATTTTGCCTGCCGATACGCCTCGAAGCATGCGTTTGCGTTCCGGCAGACCGCAATGCTTGTTCTAAAACACAATATAAAGGCGACTGGAGATGTTGATTAACGCTTCCAATGCGTATTCACACGACTTGGCGTGCAGAATACTCGAAAAAATGCACGCCGCACCCTATGGGACCCGTCCGCGGCAGGCGCGAGTCGAGCCGGAGCCCGGCAAGACGAGGCTTGGGACATTGCCTGGCGTGCCTGTGGTCATGTCGCAAGCCTTTGGTACGGTGGAAAACGCTCGTGTTTGCGGTTGGCCGTGCGATAAATGACAGATGGGGCGCCGGACGCGTGGGCTGTGTGCGCTCGTTATGAACAAAACCGGGCCGCCCGTATCGGGCGGCCCGGCAATCAAAATCATTGGGGCATCCGCTACTGGTTAGCTTGCCCCTCGAGCATACCGTCGAGGGTGCGCCAGGCGAGCTCGGCGCACTTGACGCGGGCGGGCATGTGCGAGATGTCCTGGAGCTGGGCGGCCTCGTCCAGATCTTCCAGGTCCTCCTCTGAGAGCTGCTCGCCGCGGATCATGGCCAGGAAGAGCCCGGCCAGGCGGCGTGCCTCCTCGACCGTCTTGCCGGTGATGAGGTCGGCCATGATGTCGGCGCTGGCCTGGCTGATGGCGCATCCGTGACCGGTAAACGAGGCCTCCTCGATAACGCCATTCTCGACACGCAGCTGCAAGGTGAGCTCGTCGCCGCAGCTGGGGTTGATGCCGTCGTGCTCGTGCGTGGGGGCATCCATCTCGTACTTATAGTCGGGGTGCGAGTTGTGCTCCATAAACGTGGTGGAGGTGTACAGATTACCCATTGAACGTGCTCCAAACGTGATGCAGGCCGGCGATGAACTTATCGATGTCGGCCTTGTCATTGTAGAAAGCCACGCTGGCACGGCAGCAGGCGAGGTTCTCGACGCCCAGCCAGGTAAGCAGCGGCTGTGCGCAGTGGTGGCCGGCGCGGATGCACACTCCGTCCATGTCCATGATGCTCGCGACATCGTGCGGGTGGATGCCCTTGACGTTAAAGCTGACGACGCCGTGATGGTTGTCCCAATAGATGGAGCCGATGATCTGGACAAAGTCGAGCTGCATGAGCTCGCCCATCAGGTAGTGGACGAGTGCCTGCTCGCGGGCCTGGATGTTTTCGTAGCCCACCGTGTTGACGAGGTAGTCGAGGGCGGCGCCTGTGGCGAAGATGCCGGCGGCATCCTGCGTGCCGGCCTCGAACTTCTCGGGGACGGGCGCCCAGACGGCGTCCTGCTCGGTGACCGAATCGATCATCTCGCCGCCGGTGAGCATGGGCGGCATGGCGTTGAGCAGGTCCATCTTGCCCCACAGCACGCCGATGCCCATGGGGCCCATGGCCTTGTGCGCGCTAAAGGCAAAGAAGTCGGCGCCCAGATCGGCCACGTTGACCGGCATGTGCGGCAGCGACTGTGCGCCGTCGACGACCAGATAGCCGCCGTACTTGTGCACGAGCTTGCCGAGGTTCTTGACCGGGTTCTCGACGCCTAGCACGTTGGAGACCTGACCCACGGCCAGAATCTTGGTCTTGGGACCCACCTTGGCCAGAACCTCCTCGGTGGTGAGCTGGCCGGTCTTGGTGGGATAGAGGTAGACGAGCTTGGCACCGGTCTCGCGGCAGACCTGCTGCCACGGGATCAGGTTGGAGTGGTGCTCCATGATGGTGATGACGACCTCGTCGCCGGGCTCCAGCACCGTGGGCGCAAAGCTCTTAGCGACCAGGTTGAGCGACTCGCTCGTGTTGCGGGTGAAGACGACTTCGTTGGCCTGGGCGGCGCCGATGAGGTCGGCAATCTGCTGGCGGACCTTCGCGATGGCATCGGTGGCCTCGACGGACAACGAGTACAAGCCACGCAGTGGGTTGGCGTTCATGCGCTGGTAGAAGTCGCGCTCGGCGTCGAGCACGCAAGCTGGGCGCTGTGCGGTGGCGGCGCTATCGAGGAAGGCAATCTCGGGATGCTGCTGGAATAGCGGGAACTGCGCCTTGTAGGGGTTAGTCTCGATGTCGACAGTAGGCCAGCCGCGCGAGGCCTCGTCGCTGGCGTCGAGCTCCATAGGCTCCGGTGCGGTACAGGTATCGCATTTAACGTGCTCGGTATCGATCATGCGAGCTCCTCTTCAAAGTTATCGATCAGGTTGTTGCCCAGGCGGACGACGGCGGCGCGGGTGCGCTCATCGGTGGCGGAAAGCGCGGCATCCTCCAGCTTGGCGCGGATGAACAGATCCTCGGCGGCGTTTTGGTCAAGGCCGCGGCAGGCGAGGTAGAACAGCTGCTCGTCGCGGACGTGGCCGATGGTGGCGCCGTGGTTGCCGGCGACGTCGTCCTCGTCGCACAGGATGACGGGGACGGTCTTGTTGTCGACGCCCTTGTTAGCCAGCAGCACGGTCTCGCGCTCGGTGCCGACGGCACCCTTGCAGCCGTGCACGAGGTCGATGGTGCCGCGGTAGACCTTCTTTGACGTGCCAGTCAGCACGCCGTTGGCGTCGATCTCGCACTCGGTCTTGCGGCCGCGGTGGCGCAGCTCGTAGTTAAAGTCGCGCACCTGCTCGCGGGCGCCCAGGTAATCGGTATCGATGGTCACCTTGGCGGTGTCGCCCAGCAGGTCGCCGGCAAGGCCGGTGGCGCTGGCGCCGGCACCCAGGACGGTGTGCTGTACATTGACGCGCGCGCCCTCGTCCAGGAACAGGCCGGTGTCATCGAGTGCGATCCAACTATCGTCGAGCGTCTGCGTGCAGGCCACGTTGACGGTGGCGTACTCGTGGGCGCACACGCGCAGCACGGAACCCACGACGCCCTCGCCGGCAACGGGGGAATCCAGGGCGATCTGCAGGTCGAGCGTTGCCTGCGGGCGGGCGACGACGTCGATGGCGGCAATCGCGGCCGCTGCGTCGACGCCACTCACACGCACGGCAGCCGTGGCGTGCGTGTGAGTGGGCACATCGATAACGATGCGCTTGGTGGCGTGGTCGGCCAGGTAGGCGTAGGCGGCCTCGCCCATGCCGGTCTCGAAGGCCTCGGCGGGGGAGAGTTCCTCCTCGAGCTTGATAGCGCCGGCCTGGTAGACGGAGGTGGCGGGCACGTCGAGCTCGGTCTCGGGCGTGATGCGGGCGCGGTCGGCGGCGTCGCCGGGGGCGGAAGCACGGCGCTCGGGGAAGCGATCGGCCATGGCGACCATGGCGGTATCGAAGGCGTCGGCAGCGCCATGGAATTGCTCGTCCAGGTCCTCGACGTCAACGGCCTCGGCGGGAGCGGCGGCAAGCTCGTTCGAAAGCTCGAGCTTGGTCTGGTTCATCTTGAGCCAGCCCCAAGTTGCTGCGGGCATCGCGTTAACCTGCTCGAGCGTGGTTGCAGCGGTGTTGGTTTCCTGTTTCATTATCCGATCGCTCCTTCCATCTCGAGCTTGATCAGGTTGTTCATCTCGACGGCGTACTCAAGCGGCAGCTCCTTGGAGACCGGGTTTGCAAAGCCGTTGACAATCATGGTGCGGGCCTCTTCCTCCGAGATACCGCGGCTCATCAGGTAGAACACCTTGTCGTCGCCGATGCGGCCGATAGTGGCCTCGTGGCCGATGTCGACATTCTTGGCGCGGATGTCCATGGCGGGGATGGTATCGGAGCGGCTCTGGTCGTCGAGCATGAGCGACTGACAGCTCACGGTTGCCTTGGAGCCCTCGGCCTTGGGCGTGGCCACGATGGAGCTGCGGAAGGTCTGGATGCCGCCGCTCTTGGAGATGCCCTTGGTCTCGACGGTCGCCGAGGTCTCGGGCGCGTTGAGCACGACTTTGCAGCCGGTGTCGAGGTTCTGGCCGGCACCGGCAAAGGTGATACCGGTAAAGCTCGAGCGGGCGCGACGGCCGTTGAGCACGCTCATAGGGTAGAGATAACCCACGTGGCTGCCGAAGGAGCCACTGATCCACTCGATGTCGCCGTCCTCGTCCACGCGCGCACGCTTGGTGTTGAGGTTGTACATGTTCTTGGACCAGTTCTCGATGGTCGAGTAGCGTAGGTGCGCACGCTTGCCCACAAAGAGCTCCACGGCGCCGGCGTGGAGGTTTGCAACGTTGTACTTGGGTGCGGAGCAACCCTCGATAAAGTGTAGGTCGGCATCGTCTTCGACGATGATGAGCGTGTGCTCAAACTGGCCGGCACCCTTGGCGTTGAGGCGGAAGTAGCTCTGCAGCGGGAAGTCGAGCTTGGTGCCCTTGGGCACGTAGACAAACGAGCCGCCCGACCATACGGCACCGTGCAGGGCCGCAAACTTGTGGTCGGTGGGCGGGATGAGCGTCATAAACTTCTCGTGGATGAGCGGCTCCCACTGCGGGTCGTGCAGGGCCTCCTCAATGCCGGAGTAGACGATACCCATCTTGGACGCGGTGTCCTGCATGTTGTGGTAGACGAGCTCGGAGTCGTACTGCGCGCCGACGCCCGCCAGGTAGCTGCGCTCGGCCTCGGGGATGCCCAGGCGCTCAAAGGTGTTTTTGATGTCGTCGGGCACCGACTCCCAGTCGTGCTTTTGGTCAGTGTTGGGCTTGACGTAGGTGACGATGTTGTCCATGTCCAGACCCTCGATGGAGGGACCCCACGTCGGATCAGGGAAGCGGTTAAAGATCTCGAGGGACTTGAGGCGCAGGTCGAGCATCCACTGCGGCTCGTCCTTCTTGGCGCTGATCTCGCGCACGATGTCGGGCGTGATGCCGGCATCGAGGCGCTCGAATCCCTCCTCGCCATAGGTGAAGTCGTAGAGGCTGCGGTCGATGTCCGCGACCTCGGTGCGGTTCTTGGTCATTGCGTCGCCCCTTTACGCCTGCTGCTCGGCAGCGGCGGCCTCGGCCTGGGCACGCTGCTCGGCGGCCTCGCGCTCGAAGGTCTCAAAGCCGTTCTTGTCGATCCAGGGGATGAGCGAGGCATCGTCCTCGCGCACGATGTGGCCCTTGACCATAACGTGGACGCGGTCGACATCCAGGTGCTCCAGGATGCGCGTGTTGTGCGTGATGATGAGCATGGAGCCGTCGCAGCTCTTGCGGTAGGCGTCCATGCCGTGGCTGACGGTGGAAAGCGCGTCGACGTCCAGGCCCGAGTCGGTCTCATCCAGGATGGCGAGCTTGGGCTGCAACAGCAGAAGCTGGAGCATCTCGACCTTCTTTTTCTCGCCACCCGAGAAGCCCACGCCCAGCTCGCGGTTGAGGTAGGCGGTATCCATGTTGAGTTCGGCCGCGAACTCCTTGACGCGACGGCGGAACTCCTTGCCCTTCATCTCCAGGCCGGGGCGGCCGGCGATGCTGGCGCGCAAAAAGCTCGACAGCGGCACGCCCGGGATCTCGACCGGGGCCTGGAAGCTCAGGAACAGGCCGGCGCGCGAGCGCTTGTCGGTGGTGAGCTCGGTGATGTCCTGGCCGTCAAAGACGATACGGCCGTCGTTGACGGTATAGACGGGGTCGCCCATGACTAGGTGGCCCAGGGTGGATTTGCCGGCGCCGTTGGGGCCCATCAGCACGTGGGTCTCGCCGGCGGCGACGTTGAGGTTGACGTTGTGGAGGATGGTCTTTTCGTCCACGGAGGCGGTCAGACCTTCGATGGAAAGCAGCGGATTTGCGCTCATGCTGTCCCTCTCTGTATATGGTGTACTCATAGGTGTACTAAACCCTAGGAATCTTCTCGGAATAAAGTTACTATGGGTTCGGCGTTAGTCAAGGGAAAACCCGACTAATCCACTCGACTTTTCAGATGTGGGACATAATATTCAGGTTTGTTTGCCCCGCGTGCATAAGATTTGGGACAAAAGCTCCTTGTTTATGTCCCAGCAACGATGGAAGGGTAGGTATGCTCATTTCTTCCAAGGGCCGCTATGCCCTCCGACTGATGATCTATATCGCGGCGTTGGGCGACGCCGAAGGCAAGATTGCCCTGCGCGAGGTCGCCGACCGCGAGCATATCTCACAAAAGTATTTGGAGCAGCTGGTTCGTCCGCTTATGAAGGCGGGCCTGCTTAAGAGCGTGCGCGGCAAGGGCGGCGGCTACATGATGGCCAAGGACCCGGCCGAGGTGCGCGCCGGCGACATCCTGCGTGCCGTCGAGGGCAGCACGGCTCCGGTGGCGTGCGATGGCATCGACAACAGCTGCACCCGCAGCGATCTTTGCTCGACCGTCAAGTTCTGGCGCGGTCTGGACGACGTGATCGAAAAGTACGTCGACGGCGTGACGTTGGCAGATCTGGCCGCCGTCCCCGAGATCAACTTTGACATTAAGCTGTAGGGCTGGCTTTCGTGAAGTCGTACGAAGCCTTTGATTCGCGTCTGGCACTGCTAGAGACAGCTCGATTCCAAGATTTCGACAACGACTATGTTGTCTCCGGATGTGCGTATATCTATGAGCAGGTTTTCGGAATCTCAATTACGCTCCTTAAGCGTCTGCTCGAGTATGAGGGTGCCACGCTTGCCGCGTCGGGGTCTCCTCGTGCCATCTTGAAGGAGTCGTACCGATTCTACGACTTTATTGATGAGGCAGCCTGGCTAGATATGCTCAGAGACCGCAATACGAACGTCCATATCTATGACAACAAGCTCGCTCAAGATTTGATTCAGCGCATCTTGAACGTCTATATCCCCGCTTTCTGCCAGTTGAGGGACGGGCTGATGGAGCGTTACGGCGAGCTTCTGTTGGCGCCTGACGACCAGTTCGTTTAATTCCTTAAGATTTCGCGGAGGGTTGTTGCCGTTTACCGAGGGGTTGTTGTGCAACAACGGGCGAGCTGCAATACTTAATTTTATCTTTGCAAACTGCACTTTAACTACACCAATGCAGGGAGGATCTTATGCAGCCCAAGCATTCCGCAATTGTTGCGGGCCTGACGCTGGCACTTTCGTTTGGCGCCGTTGCCGCGCCTGTGACCGCTGTTGCCGAGGAGCCCACGCCGGGCGTTGCCTCGGATGCCACCGATATCGATAAGGGCCTTTACACCCAGCAGTCCTTCTCGGGCGTGCTGAGGTCGGTCCAGGGCGTTTCGTTTGTCAACGTGACTCCCGAGATGAGGTACTTTACCAAGTACGAGAGCCACGGCAACTATAATCAGGGCTTTTCGTATGGCGACGGTTATAACGCGCTGGGCTATTATCAGTTCGATCGCCGCTGGTCGCTCATCCCGTTTATGAGGCAGGCTTACAACTACGACCCTGCCAAGTACGGCATGCTCAAGGACGCGATCGATCGTGGCAGCGAGATTTCTAACGCGAACAATCCCATGTATGCGAACGGTCAGCTTACCGAGCTGGGCCGTATTGCACAGGATTCTTTCCTAGGCGCCTATAACACTGACCCCGAGGAGTTCTCGGCGCTGCAGGATGCCTATGCATACAATTCCTACTATGCCGTGACCGAGTCGTGGCTCAAGAGCGCGCTGGGCATTGATGTTTCCGGCCGCGCCGACTGCGTCAAGGGCATGGTCTGGAGCATCACCAACATGTGCGGGACCTATGGCTGCCAGGACTTTTTCCGTTGGGCGAATCTTTCCAACGGCATGACCGACCGCGAGTTTGTGACGGCGCTTTCGGACAGCGTGGTCAATAACGTGGCGAAAAAGTATCCGAACCAGCCCGAGTATCACCCCGGCTGGAGGAACCGCTACAGCAACGAGCTCAAGGACTGTTTGGTCTATATTGCCGAGGACGAGAAGGAAGCGGTTAATAAGAACGAGACAGCCGATAAGAAGCCTGAGGAATCGGAGCCTCCGTCGACGCCCGATTCCAGCCAGACTCCTGAGGGGCCTAAGCCCGCGGAGAAGCCCGATACTAATAACAATGAGAGCAATAGAGGCGAGACGAACAGGCCTGCTACCGGTACCGGTAACAACAACACCAGCTCTCCCGAGCCCTCCACCGGCTCGACCGGCAATGGCTCTTCTAACCCTTCCAACGGTTCGAGCGATTCCTCTGCCGGAGCCGGCTTTGGCTCTAATGATGGGTCTGGTTCCAATAACTCTAAGGACGATTCGAATAAGGGGGCGGATGCGCCCGTTTTCTCGACGGTTAAGAAGCCCGAGCTGCTTGGCTCCATGGTGGGGTCTTTGGTGACCGGTGCAAACAGCAGCTTGTCTTCGAACAAGAACAATGTCGGTCAGAACTCCGTGACGAAAAACGACGCCACGCAGGCCGACTCCAAGGACAATAGATCCGAGGATACATCTGAGAAGCCCGAAACGGATAAAGGTTCTGGTTCTGAGGAGAAGAAGGACGACTCCGAGGAGAAGGGCAACAAGTCCGGCGGTGGTAAGAACGCTGGCGACGGCAACGACAACGCTGGAAGCAACAAGGAAAATACCGGCGACAACAAAGATGGCGCTGGCGATAACAATAGCGGTGGTAAGAACGATTCCGGTTCCGGCAATGGTAATGCTGGCAGTAATCGCGGCAACATGCCCAAGACGGGCGACCTTATCGTGATGGCCAGCCTGGCCAGCGCAAGCCTGGCTACGCTTGGTGCCACGTCCATCGTGAGCGGCAAGCATAAGCTCGATCAGCAAAAGAAGGCTGCTGGGGAGAACGGTTCCGAGGAGTAGTCTTTCGGTTGCCCGACAACTAAAGATTCGCAATGGGGGCCGGTGCGGTTGCATCGGGCCCCATTTTGTTGCACAACGATTTGTTATGCCCCCTCAAGGCCTATGTTCCTACCGTTGCCCGATGCCTTCGCGCGGATCCAGCGTTGCGCTTGAACTGCTCGCTACAATGGGCCTCGTGCTACGTTTTAGGGAGAAGTTACGGTGTCTGAACAGGAGTATTGCAACAGTGCCGATTCTTTTGGCATACGGCTTGTCAACCATGTCGATGATGCGGTTTTGCCGGTCGGTGTGCATGATTTTGCCGATGCCATTGGTCGTTGCATGCTGATCGATAAGACCATGTTTATTGCCGATGTGTTGGACTGCGACGCGTCCGTTATGGTGTGCTGCCGACCCGAGGGTTTTGGCAAGAGCATGAACTTGTCAATGCTCAAGGCTTTTCTGGAGCGTCCCGCCGTCGGCCGCGCTGGTCAGAGTTTGTTTGCCGATGCTCAGATTTGGGATGCGGATGGCGGGCGCTATCGGGATGAGTACGCTTGCTATCCGGTGATATCGCTGGACTTTTCTGGTGCTGCGAGGCATGGCGCCGCTGTTGCCGGCGTCGTGCATGATGCTCTTTCGGGCGAATGCGCTCGCTTGTTGCCACTCTTGGTAGCTCCGGATTTAGCTCGAGACAAGTTGCGTCATATCGAACGCGTTGCGCGTGGCGTGGCGAGCGAGGACGAGGTTGCCTCGGTGCTTGGCGTGCTCATTGAGCTACTGGAGACGGCCTGCGATGAGCAGGTTGTATTGCTCGTTGATGGGTACGACGCGGGCTGGTTGGGCCGTGCAAGTGCGAGGGGTGCTTCCGGCACCGATCCGGCAAAGCTATTCGATTGCGTGCTGTTTGACGCCATTGCCGCTGCGGGCGATTCGTTGCGGCTGGCGTGTCTGATGGGGGAGCGTCCCAGTCCTGCCGAAGCGGCACTTTCTTCGCGAAACTGCTCGTATTGTCTAACGACGCCGCTTTCGACCTGGTGTGACCATTGGTTCGGTTTTTCGGATGTCGAGGTCCAGACTCTGTTGAATCATGCTGGGCGCGAGGAATACCTGGATGATGCGCGTGAATGGCTCGAGGGATATCGGTTTGGTAGGGCCTATTGCTCGAGTCCGGCGCGCGTGATCGGCTTTCTGGACCGAGGCTGCACGGCGCCTGTGCGTGCCGATCTGTATGGGTATGTCGATTGCCTGAGTAGGGTGGTTGCCGGGTGGAATCTCGACCGCCTTTCGGTCTTGTTCGATTTGCTCGAGGCCCATGGATGCGTTGAGGTCCCGCTTTGTTTGGGCGCTGTGGGGCCAGAGGCCTCGTCTGACGACGGCCTGTGGACGGAGCTGTACCTGTTGGGTTTCCTGACGACGGATATGACTGAGGAGCCGGAGCATGACAGTCGTCTCCGTGCTCTGCGGCTGCCCAATAACGAGCTTCGCCAGGCCTTGCGGCTGGTGATTATTGAGTGGTTTGAGTGCGCTGCCGAAGACATTCGAGACGTCGATGCGTTTCGCGACGGGTTGTGCCGTGGGGATGAGGATACGGTGAGGCAGGCACTAGACCGCATCTTGGGAGATGCGGGAATCGGTGCGACCGACCCAGATGCGCCGCTGCCATATCACCTGCTCTTGCAAGGACTCTGCTTTGGATTGCCGGGCTATGCCAATCCCGCCTCGAGGCGAAAGTGTGGCACGGATCGCTGGGACATCCAGGTTTTTCCTACGGGCGCCGTGCTCGACGTGGCAGACACAATCGGCATGCTGGACGAGCGTCCGCTGATAACGATCAATATGATGTATGACCCCGATGTGGATGCGGTGGGGTTGGAATTGCTGGCCGTGCAGTCGCTACTCGACATAGAGCGCGACGGCATCGACGAAATCCGCGTGCCGCGACCCGGCGTGGGTCGCATGCGCTGGGGGTTCGGGTTTGACGGGCAGCGTGTGGCTACGGTGTGCCAGCGGCTTTAAGCGCCGAGGTGTTTCCGGCTTCCGTTACTCGGTATCCTTCATGGGCGGCATGGGCTTCCAGTTGGGGTCCTTGATGATCTTGCGGGCGTCCTTCATGCCGCGGCGCAGCGCCGGAATGCCGGTCTTAAAGCATTTGTCGACCGCGGCCAGGCGAATGAACTCCTTGCAGAAGGTCGCGGCGTTGCCCAGACGGAACAGGATGGGGCGGTAGTCACCGTAGATCTGCATATAGCGAGCGAGGAAGCCTCGATTGCGCATGATGTAGTAGCGGTTGGTGTCGCTTGTGGAGTTGAGCTGTCGTTTGCCGGCGATGTCCCAGTTAGAGACGGCGCGGGCGCGCTTGAGCACCACGTCGGCGACCACGGCGGCGGGGAAGTGCTGGCTGGCGACATAGCCGTAGCAGGCGTCGTCGCCGTAGATGAAGAAGCGAGCGTCGGGCAGGCCGATCTTGTCGACTACGCGACGCGAGAACAGGCCGCCCTCAAAGCACAGCTGGTTCATGGCGCGGTAGCCCTCGGGGCCCAGGTCCCACTTAGCGATGGGGTTGGGGATACCAAGCGAAAGGATGAGCTGGTACTGCCAAAAGAACGCGCCGCCGTCAAAGTCCAGACGCGAACCTTGGATGACATCGTAGCGGTCCGTCCACTTGGCCAGGCGCTCGATGCCCTCCGGGATGACGAGCACGTCGTCGTCCATCACCCAGAACCACTGGGCGCCCAGGTCGTAGGCGCACTTGGTGCCGGCAGAGAAGCCACCCGCGCCGCCACCGTTTTCGAGCTGCGGCGCGTAGATAACGCGGTCGGTGCCACCCTTTACATCGGGCTGATCGGCGTCGATGCCCCACAGGTTGGCCAGGCGCTCGTTAAATGCGGTGCACATGGCCTCGGTCTCGCGCGAATTCTCGTTATCGACGATCACGATGCGCCAAGGCGCGGCCGTGAGCTCGGTCATAGAGTCGAACAGGTTAGCCAAGAGCTCCTGGCGCTTGTACGTGACGACAACGATGACGAGCTTATCGATGGGGGCGGGAAGGGTGGAAGTCATGGGGAACTGTCTCTTATACACATCTCCGAGCCCA
>URCU01000005.1:0-35749 GCA_900546425.1 uncultured Collinsella sp.
CTCGCACGGAGAGCACATTAAGTGCTCTCCGGCTCGTGCGGAACTCGCGATCGACTTCGCATGCCGCCGGGCAGCCGGGGCCGACGTGGGGTTCAAAGATTTTTAAAAAAGCGGTCGGCGCGCAGTGCGCCGACCGCCGATATATGGGGTCTGATATTTTTTACCAGCTAGGGCCTCTTACTCGTCGAGGAGATCTTCTGGCATGTCGTTGCCGTCGCCTAGGTCGACTGGGGCCTCTTCGGCGTCGTCTGCGACCTCGGCATCCTCGCCTTCGGGCTTCTCTTTGGCGGCCGTCATGCGGGCTACCGCGCAGATGCGGTCGTTATCGTCGACGGTCATCATCTTGACGCCCTGAGTGGCGCGACCGGTTTGGCTGATCTCGTCGGTCTTGACGCGAATGACCGTCGCGCCCTCCGTCACGATGAACAGCTCATGCTGCGGGCCCACCGTCTTCATGGCCGCGAGGTTACCCTTGCGCTCGGTCATCTGGATGGTGTAGACACCCTGACCGCCGCGGTTCTGCTCCGGGTAATCCGAGACCGGTGTGCGTTTGCCGTAGCCGCGCTCGGTAATGACGAACAGGTCGCCGTTACCGTTGGTAATCTCCATACCCAAAACGCTCACGCCGTCCTTCATGCTAATGCCGCGAACGCCGCTGGTATCGCGTCCCGTGGCGCGAACCTGGTCCTCGGGGAACATAATCGCCTTGCCCGCAGTGGTGGCCAGGATGATCTTGTCGCCCTCGCGCACACGGCGCACGGCGAGCAGCGCGTCGTCGTCCCTCAGGTTGATGGCGATCAGACCATCACGGCGGCTGCGGTCGTAGGCGCTCATCACGGTCTTCTTGACCATGCCACTCTTGGTGGCAAACATCAGGTACTCGTCGGCGGGGAACTCGCGGCAGCTGATGACGCTCGCGATCTTCTCGCCCTCCTCGAAAGGCAGCAAGTTGACGATCGCGGTGCCGCGCGCCTGGCGCGTGCCAACCGGCAGCTCGTGTACCTTCAGGCGATAGACCTTGCCCTTGCTCGAGAAGAACAGCACGTACTCGTGCGTGGATGCGATAAACATCTCGTCGATAACGTCGTCCTCTTTGAGGTTGACGCCCGACACGCCCTTGCCGCCGCGCTTTTGGGCGCGATAGGCAGCCACCGGGATGCGCTTGACGTAGCCGGTATGGGTGATGGTCACGACCATGTCCTCGTCGGCAATCAGATCTTCGACGTCCAGATCCTTCTCGACATGGCTGATCTCGGTGCGGCGCTTGTCGCCGAACTTCTTGGAAATCTCGCGCATCTCCTCCTTGATGACGCCCAGGATTTTCTCCTCGTGCGCCAAGAGGTCCTCGTAGTAGGCGATGGCGCGGCGCAAGCCGTCCAGCTCTTCCTGAATCTTGTCGCGCTCCAGGCCGGTCAGGCGGCGCAGCTTCATCTCGAGGATGGCCGTGGTCTGCTCGGGCGTAAAGCCAAAGCGCTCGATCAGGCGACTGCTGGCCTCGGAATCGGTCTGCGAGGAGCGGATGATGCTGATGACCTCGTCGATATGGTCGAGAGCCATCAGGTAGCCCTCGAGGATATGGGCACGCGCCTGGGCCTTCTTGAGGTCAAAGCGGGTGCGGCGGGTGACGACGTCGACCTGGTGGTCGATGTAGTGCTGCAGCATCTCGCGCAGGCTCAGGCATTTGGGAACGCCGTTGACAAGCGCCAGGTTGTTAGCGCCGAAGGTCGTCTGCAGCGAGGTGTACTTGTACAGGTTGTTGAGCACGACCTGCGGGATGACGCCCTTCTTGAGTTCGATGACCAGACGGATACCCTTCTGGTTGGACTCATCGCGCATATCCGAGATACCCTCGATGCGCTTGTCGTTGACGAGCTGGGCGATCTTCTCCTGCAGGGTGCCCTTGTTGACCATGTAGGGAATCTCGGTAAAGACCAGGCGGCTACGGCCGGTCTTGGTGGACTCCACATGAGCCTTGGCGCGCACGGTGATGGAGCCGCGGCCGGTCTCGTAGCTCTGCCTAATGCCGGCACTGCCCATGATGATGGCACCGGTGGGGAAGTCCGGACCGGGCATGATCTGCATAAGCTCGTCGACGGTGGCGTCGGGATTGTCGATCAGGTAGCAGGTGGCTTCGATCGCCTCGGTGAGGTTGTGCGGGGCGATGTTGGTGGCCATGCCGACGGCGATGCCTTGGCTGCCGTTGACCAGCAGGTTGGGGAAGCGCGCGGGCAGTGCCACGGGCTCGGCGAGCGACTCGTCGTAGTTGGGCTGCCAGTCGACGGTGTCCTTCTGCAGGTCACGCAAGAGCTCCATGGCGGGCTTTGCCAGGCGGCTCTCGGTGTAACGCATGGCGGCGGCACCGTCGCCGTCGATGTTGCCGAAGTTGCCGTGACCGTCAATGAGCGGCGTGCGCATGGAGAACCACTGTGCCAGGCGGACCATGGCCTCATAGACCGCGGAGTCGCCGTGCGGATGGTACTTACCGATAACTTCGCCGACCGTCCAAGCGGACTTCTTATGCGGACGGTTGGGGTAGATGCCGCTCTCGTTCATTGCGTACAGGATGCGACGGTGCACCGGCTTTAAGCCATCGCGCACGTCCGGCAGGGCGCGGGCGGTGATGACCGACATCGAGTACTCGATGAACGACTGCTTCATTTCACGGCCGAACTCCGAAATCTGGAGCTGGCCGCCGTTGATATCCTCGCCGGCCGAGGCGCCACGGTCGACTTCGCCAAAACTCTCCTCGAGCTCGGCGTCGTCGTCCTCTTCCTCATCATCATCGGCATCGGGGTTATAGGCGTCCGGGTCGCCATCCTCGCCCTGTTCAGCACGGGCAAGCAGGCGCTTCAGATCGTCGGGCATGCCGGCGTCGCCGGCATCGTCCATACCCTCATTGTTGTTGATATCGTCTGCCACGTTACCTCCTCTTAAGCGTCAAGGAATCGAGCATCATGCGCGTGTTTTTCAATGTACTCGCGGCGATAGCCGACCTCCGAGCCCATGAGCTCGCGCACGGCGCGGTCCGCCACCACGGCGTCCTCGATCGACACGCGCTGAAGAATGCGGGTCTTGGGATCCATCGTCGTCGAGGCAAGCTGCTTGGGGTCCATCTCGCCCAGGCCCTTGTAGCGCTGGACGGTGTAACCCTTGCGCTTCTTAGTGATCTTGCCGTCCTTGGCCTTGCCGTCCTCGTCGTTGTCGTCGGGGTTCAGTCCCAGGCTCTGGATGGTGTCGCGTAGGATCTCGTCTTCGGGCTGGCGGCCGTTGGGATACACGTAGTGAATCTTGTTGCGCACCTTGATGCCAAAGATGGGCGGGCACGCGACGTACACGTAGCCGGCGTCAATCAGCGGGCGCATGTACTTGTAGAAGAACGTCAGCAGCAGGATGCGGATGTGCGCGCCGTCGACGTCTGCATCGGTCATGATGATGATCTTGTGGTAGCGAGCCTTGGTAATATCGAAGTCGCCGCCGCCGGCGCTCGTCGTGACGCCGCAGCCGATCGCAGTGATGAGTGACTGGATGGTGTCGCTCGAAAACGCACGATGATCGCCCACGCGCTCGACGTTCAGAATCTTGCCGCGCAGGGGCAGGATCGCCTGGATGTCTCGGCGGCGGCCGTCCTTGGCCGAGCCGCCTGCCGAGTCGCCCTCTACGATAAAGAGCTCGGTGAGCTCAGCGTCGCGCACCGAACAGTCGGCGAGCTTGCCAGGCAGCGATGCCGTCTCGAGCAGGCTCTTGCGGCGGGTCGCCTCGCGCGCCTTGCGGGCGGCGTTGCGCGCCTTGCAGGCCTGTTGGGCCTTCTTGACGATCTCGCGAGCGGGCTTGGGATGCTCCTCGAGGTAATCGGCAAGGCCGTCGGTCACGATCTTGAGCGTCAGCGCGCGCATGTAGGAGCTACCGAGCTTGGCCTTGGTCTGGCCCTCAAACTGCGGATCGGGCAGTTTGACCGAGATAACGGCCGATAGGCCCTCGCGCACATCGTCGCCGGTCAGGTTGGCGTCTTTTTCCTTGAGCAGGTTCTGCTTGCGAGCGTAATCGTTAATCACGCGGGTGAGTGCGGTACGGAAGCCCTCGAGGTGCATGCCGCCCTCGGGGGTGTAGATGTCGTTGGCAAACGACATGACGTTCTCGCCGTAGCCGCTATTCCACTGCAGGGACACCTCGACCTCGCCCATCTTGGTCACGGGCGCATCCGGATCCGATTTGCCCTCAATATAGATGGGCTCCTTAAAGGCCTCGGGGACATCCCTGCCCTCGTTGAGGAACTTGACGAAGTCGATGATGCCGCCGGCATAGCAGAACTCCTCCACGTGGGGAGTCGCCTCGCGCTCGTCGGTCAGCACGATCTTGAGGTTCTTGTTGAGGAATGCCGTCTCCTGCAGACGGTTGTGCAGCGTGTCGAAATCGTAGATGCAGGTCTCGAAGATCTCGTCGTCGGGCCAGAAGCTGACAGTGGTGCCCGTCGCCTCCGAAGTGCCCACGACCTCCATCTTCTTGACGGTCTTGCCGCGCGAAAACTCCATCTCGTAGATATTGCCATCGCGGCATACCTGTACGACTACACGCTTGGACAGCGCGTTGACGACGGAGATGCCCACGCCGTGCAGGCCGCCCGAGACCTTGTAGGCCGAGTTATCGAACTTACCGCCGGCGTGCAGGATCGTCATGACGACCTCGAGCGTCGGGATCTTTTTGATAGGATGCTCGTCGACGGGGATGCCGCGCCCGTTGTCGACGACCGTGATGGAGTTGTCGGCGTGGACCGTCACCTGAATCTCGGTGCAGAAACCGGCCATGGCCTCGTCGACGGAGTTGTCAACGATCTCCCACACCAGGTGATGAAGACCGCTGGCGCTCGTCGAGCCAATGTACATGCCCGGGCGCTTACGAACGGCCTCGAGACCTTCGAGAATCTTAATCTCGCCGCCATCGTAATCGTTTTCGTTTGCCACACGTCCTCCTTCAGTTAAGAAAATGTGTACAGCCTTACTAGTTTATCGTAAAAAAATACCCTCGGGAACGAGGGTATTTGGCTCTACAAGGCCACCAGATGCGATTTAAGGCTCTTTTTTGCTCTGCACGCCCTTGGCCCACTCGGCACTGGCTCTCATGGCGTTCTCGAGGGCCTCGCGCAGTTTTTGGTCCTCGATGGGTGCCACTTGGTGCTCGATCTCGGCGCGTTCGGCATCGCTGAGGTCGGCATGCGGAGCCGGCGGACGCTCGGCCACGGCCGGGCGCAGGCGCTCTTTTGCAGCGGGTGGTGTGTGGCCGGGGGCGGTCGTCTTGAACACCAGGCCGTCGACGTGCGCGCCGGCGCGCTCCATGCGCGCGCGGATAATCTCGCGCAAAAGCGTCATCTCCTGCGTCCATGAGGGCGAATCGAGGTACACCAGCAGTTCGTTGGACTCGGGCAGGTAGCGCAGGCCGGTCACATGGCGTCCCTCGCGCGTGCCCGAGCACACTGCATTCCAGGCGTGATAGACCGCACGAGACTCCTCTGCAGCCTCCATTTGCGCGCGGCGCTCAGGTGTCGCGGCCGCCAGGATGCGCTGACGCTCGGCATCCAAAAAGCCGCCGAAGGCAACCATTCCGTTCTCGCGCTCGTAATTAGCACGTCTCACCCATGCTCACCACCTTGGCTCGATCAAGCAGGTCATCGGTAAAATACCCCAGATTGGTGGTGGTTATGACTGTCTGGATATCATCACCGATCAGCTGCAGAAAAGCGCCTCGGCGCCCGGCGTCGAGCTCGCTCATCACGTCGTCCAAAAGCAGCAGCGGCGCGGTGCCCAGGATATCGCGCGCCACGGCCACTTCTGCCACCTTCCAGGCAAGTACCAGCGTTCGCTGCTGGCCCTGGCTGGCAAATGAACGGGCTGATCGACCCGCGACGGAAAACTCAATCTCGTCGCGATGCGGGCCCACGAGCGTCACGCCGCGGCGGATCTCCTCGTCGGCGCGCTCATCGAGCGCCGAGAGCATGTGCTCATACGCCCAGCCCCTGAGCTCGTCGCGATCCTCGGTGCGAGGCAGGTCGCCAAGCGTGGACACATAGGACACGCCGGCGGGCTCGCCGGATGCCACGCGGCCATAGGCGTCGCGCACATGGCCCGACAGCCGGTCGAGCAGGGCCAGACGATGCACGAGCAGGGCCGAACCGGCGCGGGCAATAGATTCGTTCCAGGCGCCGAGCATCTCACGGCAGCACCAGGTCTCCTTGAGCAGGGCATTGCGCTGGGTCACGCAGCGCCCGTAGGCACTAGCCAGATCGGCATAGCGCGCACTCAGCTGAACGCCAAAGTCATCAAGTGCGGTGCGGCGCACGCTGGCACCCCGCTTGACCATATCCAGGTGGTCCGGGCAAAACAGCACGCTCGGCAGCACTCCGCGCACGCCGGACGCAGTGCAGCGCTTGCCGTTGCGGCTAAACGAACGCTTGCCGTCTTCCACGCTCAGCCCCATGTCCAGCACGCGCCCATCGCTTTCGAGCCTCAGCTCGACCTTGCATGAGCCCACGCCGTCGTGCACGAGCTCGGCTGCGGTCGGATGCCTAAACGAGGCGCCACTCGTCAGTAGCTGCAGCGCCTCTATGAGGTTGGTCTTTCCCGCCGCGTTGGGACCTGCGAGCACTGTCACGCCGTCGCTCAGGGCAAGGCGGTAGCTGTCGAAGCTGCGATAGCGCGCAACGGAAAGATCGCGTGCGAACATGGTCATGGGCAGTGCTAGATGCGTACCGGCATGACCAGGTACAGGTAGTTGATCTTGTCGTAGGACTTGAAGATACCCGCCTGCGAATAGCTCTTGAGCTCCAGCGTGATCTCCTTCTCCTTGGACAGGGCATTGAGGCAGCCAAAGATGTAGTGGTAGTTGAAGGCGATGGTGCCCGACTCGCCCTCGGCCTCGACATCGATCGTCTCCTGCGCCAGATCCTGGTCGTTGGAAATGGAGGACAGGCCCATCTGGCCGTTCTCGACGTCAATCTCAAACTTGACAGCGGGGTTGGCGCTCGCGATAACGGCCACACGTTTAAGGGCAGCGTTAAAGGCGGCTACGTCGATCTTGACGCTCGTCACGCACGAATCGGGGATGAGCTGCTTGTAATTGGGATATACGCCCTCGATGCGGCGCGACACGTAGGTGGTGTTGCCGGCCTCAAAGACAACCTGGGTGTCGGTGGCGCCGATCATGATGGTAGCCTGGCTCGCCATGATGCTCAGCGCGTCGTTGAAGGCGTCGGCGGGCACGTTGAGCTCAAAGGAACCTTCGAGGGTCGAGGTCTCGACCTGCGTATCGCACACGGCCAGACGGAAGGAGTCGGTCGCGACCAGGCGCACGGTGTTGTTCTCGACCTTCATGTGCACGCCACCCAGGATGGGGCGGGCCTTGTCAGTCGAGGTGACGCGCCATACGCGGCTTACCATTTCGGACAGGATATCGGTCGGCAGCTCGACGGCGCTCTCGATGGCGTATGCCGGGAACTCGGGAAAGTCGTTGGCGTCGAGCGTGTTGAGGCGGAAGGAGCTCTTCTCGCAGCCAATCAAAACCTGACGCTCGGACAGCTCAAAGGTGACCGGGGCATCGGGAAGGGTCTTGGTGATGTTGGAGAGCATCTTGCAGGGAATCACCATCTCGCCCTCCTCTTCGACATGAGCCGCAATGCGGTGACGAATCGAGATGGTGTAGTTGGAGGTCTGGAATTCCAAGATGCCGTCTTGTGCCTTAACGAGCACGCCCGACAGAATGGGAAGGGTGGATGCCGAAGCGACGCCTTTCATAACGACGCCGATGGCTTGCGTAAGCGAGCTCTGGCTGACGGTGAACTTCATCTTTTAATACCTTTCTATAGATATAAATATCTTAATAATAGTAATAGTACTGACGAAACTGTTGATTACTCCTAAAAGTGCAGGTCAGCCCTAAAAAGAGAATCGACAGGAACCTGTGTGCAACCGGGCATGTTTTCCACGTTCAAAACCTGCGCAAAACTTTTCATCACCGTGGCTCGAGTTTTTGACACCTTATAACCGCCGTTTCGACAAGTTTTCAACAGGTGTGTCCATTTACCTACGAGCGCAGTGTAATTTTATCGCGCAGCGATTTGAGGTCTTCGGTAACAGTCCGGTCTTCCTGAATCATCTTCTGAACCTTTTTATAGCTCGTGCTGACGGTCGAGTGGTTGCGGTTGCCAAACTCGGCGCCCACGGCCGTCGTCGTCATCTCGCACATCTCGATCGCCAGGTAGATAGCGATATGGCGTGCCTTGGCGATATTGGCGTTGCGGCGAGGCCCGATGAGTTCCTCGTGCGTCACACCGTATTGCTCCTCGATGACGGACTGGACCGTCTGCACATTGATCTTCTTGGCCGATGTGTCGAAGTACTGGTTGGCGATGGCGTCGATGTCGTCAAAGGTGAGCTCACCGCCCTCGCGTTCGCGATCGCCCGCTTCGCCGGCACAACGCTCGCAAAAGCTCTCGAGCTCGCGAATGTTGGTGCCCGAGACCTCGGCCATGTGTTTAAAGTGCGCGTCGGTCAGATGTCCGCCGTCGCTCCCGTATGCCGCCAGCAGCGAGTCATTGCCTGCCTCGGGTGCGGCGGCGATCGTGTTCTCGTAATAACGCTGCAAGATCTTGTACTTCATCTCGTAGCTAGGCTCCGCCACCAGACACAGCAGACCGGCATTAAAGCGACTGGTCAGGCGCTCGTCCATATTGAGGTCCTTGGGAGCGCGGTCGGCGGCGATCACGACCTTCTTGTTGTTACGGATAAATTCATCCATCAACTGGAAGAAGTAATCCACGCTCGCGCGCTTGCCAATGATGTTCTGGATGTCATCGATGATAAGCACGTCGACGCCGTGGTACGCCTGCATAATGGGGGCGTTGCTCTTCTTTTGGCGGTCGAATTCCGTCATCAAGTCGTCCAGATATGCCTGCGAGTTGGCGTACTTCACCTTGATCTCGGGTGATTTCTCTGCCAGCTCATTTTTGATGGCGAGCAGCAGGTGCGTCTTGCCCAGGCCCGATTTGCCGTAGATGAACAGCGACGTGCAGGTACCGGGCGTGTCTGCAAGCATGGCGAATTTGAGCGCCGATCGGTAGGCAAGACTGTTCTCCGGTCCGAAGACGAAGTTTTCAAACGTGAATTTCGAATTCGCCGCGAGGGGTGCCCCGTCTGCGTTGTGCTCGACTGCCGCTGGGACCGCCGCCGAAGGTGCTGCCGGCGCTGCGGGCGAACTCGCACTTTTCGCCGGTGGCCTGCCATTCATTTGGGTCATCATGCGGCGGAAATCGTCGGCGGACAACGTGTTTTTGATTGCAATGCCCGATTCCTCCCCGGGTGTCGCCTCGTGTGCGCTGGGCATATGCGTGGCGGTCGGGATAGGCGAGGAGGCTGACTCTACCGCCGGTGCGACCGAAGTGGTCGGCTGCGGTGCCATGGTTTCACGGGAAACATCGTCGCGTCGAGGCTCGGGCACCGGCGTTGCCGCTGCGGCGGCGGTCGCTACCGAGTGAGTGTCCGGGGCCGTATTTGCCGAGGCGCCTTGCGGTGCCACGATATTGAGCGCGATCGGTGCAAAGGCGATCTCTTCTAGGTACGCCTCGATGGTCGGCTGATGCTTTTTGAGCTGAGCGATGGCAAAGCGCGAAGGGGCCTCAATCGTCAGAGTGTCCTCGGTTAAACTTACGGCGCGCGATTGTCCCAGCATATTGATGAGGCGTGCATCTTGACCGTCGCGCTGACAAAAGGCGATGGCATCTCCCAGGATGATGCTTGCTTCCTCGTCCACTGTTTCTCCCGTTCCTTAACTTTGGGCTCGCACGCGAGCGCTGCCTATCTCGGTCAGATGATATTTCTGGCCATGTTTGATTACCAAGCCGGCCTGTGCCAAGTCGTTGAGCGTTCGCGACCACGTGGGCGCTGAGTTTCCAAACGCTCGTGCCAGGTCGGTTGCGCCACACTCCTGGTTTTGAACCAGATAACCCAGTGCCGCTTCGCCGCGTTCGCTCACAAATACGTTTTGCTGCGGCTGTGCATATTGATTCGCCGCATTAGGATACATCATTTGAGCTGCTGGTTGTTGAGAACTCTGCATGGGCAGCGGCTGCTGTTGAAAACTTTGCGGCCACTGTTGGTAAGGTTGCGGAGGCATCTGCTGGGTCCATGGGTTGTACTGTGCTTGGGGCATTTGTTGGTACGGCTGCTGGTATCCCAGCGGGTATTGCTGGGGGTATGCCTGCGCATATCCCGTTTGCGGCGCGTATTGAGCCGGATACCCTTGCGGGTTCGGTTGATAGGGCATCTGCTGTGCAGCCGATGCGCCCGCCATCTGCTGCAAGGTTCCCACATCCGGGCCCTTCGCTGGCATTGCATCGGGTATGTTCTGGGGAATCGCGCCCGAGGGCACCTGGGGCTCTTGCATGGGGGCCATGCCGGGCTGCTGCATGGGGGCCATTTGCTGTTGCGCCTGTTGCATCGCTGCGGGTTGCTGCGTGAAGGCGCCCGGCATGGGATATGCCGGCTGCTCCGTCTCGGGTCGCACGGCTGCCCCGCGCCCGCCGGCACGCTCGATTTCCTGCACGCGCTTGGGGTTCAGACTTACCGTCACGACGGTGCCGTTGCCCATGTTGTCCTCGATGGAGACGGCGCCGCCGGCGTTTTCCAGGTACTCCTGTACCATGGGAAACCCGGCGCCGGTACCGCGGATATACCGTTTCATCTTGCTGTTTGCGCTGGTTACGCCAAAATCGAAGGCGCGCTCTTTGTCGTCGATGCCCGGACCCTGATCGGCAAAGCGGATGGTATCGCCACCGTCGAGAATCGAGATGATGGGCTCTGCAAAATGCGCGTGGATAAAGTTTTCGACAATCTCGCGGATAACCATCAGCGAGATGCGTCCTCCCTGCTCTTTCATGCACTGGTAGACGGTGTTGGTTGTCTCTTCCAAGTAGGTACGGACGTCTTGCGGTTCGATGACGATGACACGCGGTGTCGACAGCATGTCGTCGTAGACCGCGATGCGCGCTGCATACATGGCTTTTGGTGCTTGTGCGGTGACCTGCTCACCCTCGTTGCGTTTTTCGCGCACGCCGGTGATGTGCTCGTTGTCGGGTGCCGGATCACCGGAATCGACCATGGTGTAGAAGTCGTCAGACATGCCGCTCGCAATCTTTCAAAAGGTTTTGAACAAATAGTAGCTCACCGCGCAATGTTTCTCATCTTTCGACAAGTTTTCAAAACCTGTTGAAAACTTTGGAAAACGGACGAAAAGTTCTCAACATTTCCAACATGACCTGTTGAAAACTCGATGAAATTTCGTGAAAAGTTGCCTGCTGCCTCAAATGCCGGTTCTGCTTATGGGGGAACCGTGTACTCTTTGCAACCTTTCACCTTTGATTTCTTGACATTTGAACATTGATTTCCCTACAATCTTCAAGCTCACGTGTCTATATCTGCGTCCGCGCCCCCGCGGACACTCGAAATGCAGCAGGAGGAACTTAAGATGAAGCGTACGTATCAGCCTAATAAGCGTAAGCGTGCCAAGACCCATGGCTTCCGTGCCCGTATGGCCACTAAGGGTGGTCGTGCCGTGCTCGCCCGTCGTCGCGCCAAGGGCCGCAAGCGTCTCACTGTCTAGCAGCGATACACACATCTCGCATGAAGACTATTAAGTCTCGGCAAGATTTCGAGCATGTGTTCAGTCAGGGGCGTCGTTTCAATCACCCTCTGATTCGAATGACCATATGTGAATCGGTTGGCGAAGGCGACTCCGGAAGGGTCGCCTTCGTTGGTGCTAAACGACTCGGTTGTGCTGTCGTGCGCAACCGATCTAAGCGTGTGATGCGCGAGGCCGCCCGCAGCTGTGGATTTCCCGTTGCGGGTTATGACATCATCTTGTTCGCGACTCCCAAGACGAGGGTTTCCTCGCCGCAGGAGATGGACAAGGCATTGCGTTCGCTTATGAAACGCGCCGGCGTTGCCGGGGAGGAGCGATGAGCAATCACGTTTTGCGACGTGTTGCCATCGCTCCTATTCGCATATATCAACAGGTTATTTCGCCCTTATTGCCTGACGCCTGCATTTATTACCCAACGTGCTCACAATACGCTATCCAGGCGATTGAGAAGTACGGTGTTTTGAGAGGCTGCTGGCTTGCCGTGAGGCGCATCGCTCGCTGCAATCCCCTGCACGTCGGCGGTTATGACCCTGTGCCTTAGCGGGCACTCGCTATCGGAGGAAAACTTACATGTGGGATTGGATCGTTAACATCCTTTTTGAGCTGCTCAAGCTCATCCAGACCTTTGCGGTCGACTGGGGCCTGTCCATCATCATTCTGGTGGTCATCATCCGTCTGCTGCTGACGCCGCTTATGCTCAAGTCGACCAAGTCGACGGCTCGCATGCAGGTGCTGCAGCCTAAGATGCTCGAGATCCAGGAGCGCTATGCCGACGATCCCCAGCGTCAGGCCGAGGAGATGCAGAAGTTCTACAGCGAGAACAAGTTCAACCCCATGGCTGGTTGTCTGCCGCTGTTGATCCAGATGCCCGTCCTGTTCGCCCTATTTACGCTGCTGCGGAACCTGCCGAACTACTTTAGCGACGGCACGTTCTCGTTCTTCAACATCCTGCCTGACCTTACCACCACGCCGAGCGCTTCCTTTGCCGATGGCTTTATGGTTGCGCTGCCTGCGCTGGTTTGCCTGATTCTGTTCGCTGTCTTGACCCTGATTCCGCAGCTGTATATGTCTCGCAATCAGACTGGTCAGCAGGCCCAGAGCATGCGCATGATGGCCGTCGTCATGACCGTCATGATGCTTTGGATGGGCTGGAGCCTGCCCGTCGGCGTTTTGCTTTACTACGATGTGTCTTCTGCCTGGCAGGTTATCCAGCAGATCTTCGTGACGCAGAAGGTTATCGACAAGGCCAAGGCCGATGAGGAGGAGCGCCTCAAGAACGCTCCGCTGCAGGTCGAGGTTACCCGCCGCGAGAAGAAGCCGCGTCCGCACAAGAAGAAGTAGTCGGGATATCAATCTTATTTAGGTACCTAACTTTTGGAGTACGTTATGTCTGAAGAGATCATCGAGGATATGCTTGAGGAGGTTGCCCCGCAGATTGCGGGCGATTATCCCGAGATTGCACAGCGCTACAAGGCCGGTGAAGAGCTGACCGATGAGGAGCTCGACACCATTGCCGATGTTGCGATTTCCATTCTGCGTTCCATCCTTTCGCACTTCGATGCCGCCAACTCTCCTATTGATGAGTACGAGGGCGACGAGGGCGAGCTGATTTTGGATGTTACGGCTCCCGATCTTGCTGTTCTCATTGGCCGTCATGGCCGTACCCTTGATGCCCTTCAGGTTATGTTCTCTTTGCTGGTGAGCCGCAAGCTTGGCTTTAGGTATCCGGTTGTGGTTGACGTTGAGGGCTACAAGAGCCGTCGTCAGGACAAGGTTGCCTCTATGGCTCAGTCTGCTGCCGAGCGTGCCATTCGTACTCATAAGAGTGTTTCGCTTCCGCCCATGAATGCCTATGAGCGCCGACTGGTTCATATTGCACTTCGTGGTAATGATGCCGTCGATACTCATTCTGAGGGTTCTGACCCTGATCGCCATGTGGTGATTGTTGCTCGATAATCTACTCGAGCTTATGCTAAGGGGGCGTGGTTTCCACGTCCCCTTTTTTTGTCAAAAGTTCTCGATACACTGATTTTTGTCAGAAAGGAGCTTCTGTTGTTTGTACTTACAGATCAGCAGGCTGACGAGATGCTGAGTCGTCTAACTTCCTATTGCAAAGAGTATTCCCTGAATATAACTGATGCTGATCTAAGGAAATGTATTCAGCATTTGGATTTGGTTCTTGAAACAAATAAGACAACCAACCTCACCCGTATTCTTAACGTAGAAGACGCTGCGGTACTTCATATCCTCGACTCACTTGTCTTGCTCCCTTATATCAATAAGGCTCCTGAGGGAGCTTTGCTCGATATGGGAACTGGTGCGGGCTTCCCTGGTATTCCATTAACGATAACCACGCATCGTAAAGCTACTTATATTGACTCTGTTGGCAAGAAGGTTGATGCTGTCAATTCTTTTGTTCATGCTCTTGGATTGAAACATGGTCATGCAGTCCATGATCGCCTTGAAGAATATGCCCGGGGCCATAAGAAGCAGTTTTCTGTCGTAACCGCCCGCGCACTTGCCCCTCTACCGATTCTTGTTGAGTATGCGGCTCCATTCCTCAAGGATGGTGGTCTATTTGTTATCACGAAGGGCAATCCAACGGATGAGGAGCTTGCTTCCGGCATGTCAGCGGCTAAGATCTGCGGCTTCACTTTGCTTTTGAATGACGCTATCGATTTGCCTGAGGGCTTGGGCCACAGGGAATTCATTGTTCTTAAGAAGAGTCATCCAGCATCCGTTTCATTGCCTCGTGCAAATGGCATGGCAAAGAAGAATCCGCTTGCCTAGATGTTTCACGTGAAACATAATGGATACTAACAACTTGCAGTGTTTCACGTGAAACATGGCGGTTGATATTGAATCGGAATGTTTCACGTGAAACATCCTCCGTTTGACAGCTTTAATACACACCAGGAGGGACCGTGGGATTTCGCGACGTTAAGCGTTCGAAGAGTGCAAAAGACACGCGTATCATTGCAATCATCAATCAAAAAGGCGGCGTCGGTAAGTCGACGACGGCTGTAAACCTTGCAGCAGCACTGGGTGAACAGGGTCGCAAGACGTTGATTGTCGATTTTGATCCGCAGGGAAACAGCACTAGCGGATTTGGAATTGAAAAAGAAGACCTTGATCAGTGCATCTATGATGCATTGCTGAATGACGTGCCGGCAGAATCGCTTGTTCTTGATACAAATTGCAAAAAGGTGTTCGTTATTCCGGCGACAATTCAGCTTGCAGGTGCCGAAATTGAGCTCGTAAGCGCAATTGCTCGTGAAACCCGCCTCAAAGATTTGCTTGAGCCGATTCAGGATGAGTTTGATTTTATATTCATCGACTGTCCTCCTTCGCTCGGCCTGCTTACCATCAATGCTTTGACCGCAGCAGATAGCGTTTTGATTCCGATCCAGTGCGAGTATTACGCACTCGAGGGCGTTACGAAGCTGCTTGAGTCAATGAAGATGGTTAAATCACGTCTGAATAAGGGCTTAGACACCTATGGTGTGCTTATGACCATGTATGACTCGCGTACTTCTCTGTCGAATCAGGTTGTTGAGGAAGTTCAGTCGTACTTTGGCGATAAGGCTTTTAAGACCTTAATTCCTCGTACCGTAAAAATCTCTGAGGCTCCGTCTTTTGGAGAGCCGGTAATTACCTATGCGCCTCAAAATAAGGGTGCAAAAGCGTATATGAACCTTGCAAAAGAGGTGATCAAGCGTGCCTAGTGCAAAGAAACGTGGCGGATTGGGACGCGGACTCAATGCTTTGGTCTCAGAGGCCGAGTATGAGACCGGTGGTTCGGCTGCATCGGCTTCAAATGCCACATCTGAAACAAAACTGCCTATTGAGGATATCGTTCCCAACCCCAATCAGCCGCGAATTCACTTTAACGAAACTGAACTTCGCGAGTTGAGCGAGTCAATCCAAGAACATGGCGTTTTGCAGCCGCTACTGGTTCGCAAGCATGGAAATGGCTATGAGATTATTGCAGGTGAGCGTCGTTACCAGGCATCGAAACTCGCTGGCCTCGAAGAATTGCCTGTCATCATTAAGGAAGTTAATGATGAGGAAATGCTCGCTCTTGCTCTTATCGAAAATCTTCAGCGTTCTGATTTGAATCCCGTCGAAGAGGCGAAGGGTTATCGTCAGCTCATTGATGCCAGCGGCATGACGCAGGAGGCGTTATCAAAGGCTGTCAGTAAGTCTCGTTCCGCAATTACAAATTCACTTCGTTTGCTAGATCTTCCTGAAGTCGTACAGCAGATGATTTTCGAGGGCAAGCTTACTGCGGGCCATGCTAGAGCGATTCTTGCAGTTCCATATGAGGATGCAAGGATTCGACTTGCTGAGAAGGTTGTTGCAGAAGGTCTTTCCGTTAGAGCGACAGAAAATCTTGCTCCGCTGTTTTCTGCCGGAGAGACGCCAAGGACTCCGAGGCCAGCAACACCTCAGTCATTCAAAAAGGCCGCTCGAGTACTTCGTCAAGTTTTCAACACGAATGTACGCGTGAAGAGCTCGCGTGGTAAGAACAAAATCGAAATCGAGTTCAAAGACGAGGAGGAGCTCTCCCGTATCCTTGGTGAAATGATTCAATTTGGGGAGGAGGATCAGGATGAAGAATAAGGTTCTCGCTGTCGTTGCGTTGGCAACCACCGTCGTCGCTGGTGCCTTTGCTGGTTATAAGCTTGCGACAGATGATGAACTTCGAGGTCGACTGTTGCGCGGAGCTCAGGATATCGTCGATACATCTAAGAAGAAAATGGATGTGATGACCGAAGATGTCGCTATACGCACTGCTCAGGTGACTAAGAATCCCAAGATTAACCAAGACTGGGTTAACCATCAATGGGAAAATGTTGGTTATTAGGTACCTAACAATTACTTGCCCATTTTGAAGGGGCCCTTGTCTGATTCATGAGGTAAAGGCCCCTTATTTTGGCCATAAAACTAAGTTCACGTAAATCAATTCCACTAGGATGAAAATAAATGTAACAGCCCTGGTTGCATTATTTGCAACCAGGGCTGTCGGATGTTTCACATGAAACGTTATGGGGTGCAGACTCCCCTATGCGTTCTTCTGGACCTTGAAACGTTGCTTCAGTTGACCGCAGGCGGCATCGATATCATTGCCGCGAGAATTACGGATCGTGGTCTCGATGCCACGAGACTCAAGGCGGCGCTGAAGATCCTCAACCTTATGAATCGGAGACGGCTTGAGCGGGCTGCCCTCGATGTCATTAAGCTGAATCAGGTTAACGTGGCACAGCGTTCCCTCGCAGAAGTCGCAGAGCGCCTGCATTTCGGGATTCGTATCGTTGACGCCTTCAATCATGGCATACTCATAGGTTGGGCGGCGTCCGGTCTTCTCGGTGTAGAGCTGCAGAGCCTCGTGAAGGCGCAGAAGCGTGTACTTCTTGACGCCAGGCATAATCTTGTTGCGGGTGGACTGGATAGCGGAGTGCAGCGACACTGCGAGCGTAAACTGCTCGGGAATGTCGACAAACTTGCGAATGCCAGGAATAACACCGCTGGTAGAGACAGTAAGGTGACGGGCTCCAATACCGATACCGTCCGGATCGTTAAGGATGCGCAGTGCCTTGAGAACCTCATCGTAGTTAGCGAAGGGCTCGCCCTGACCCATGAAAACGACGCTTGTTGCACGTTCGCCAAAATCATTCGAGACATGCAACACCTGGTCGACGATCTCTTGAGCGGTCAGAGAACGCTTGAGGCCGTTGAGACCGGTAGCGCAAAAGGCGCAGCCCATGCCACATCCTGCCTGGGTGGAAACGCAGACGGAAAGCTTGTTACGACGGGGCATACCGACAGTCTCGACGGAAATGCCGTCGTGGTACTCGAGCAGATACTTGCGCGAGCCGTCCTTGGAAACCTGTTTGGTAAGCTCCGTCGGCGTGTCGAAGGCAAATGCCTCTTTAAGCTGCTCGCGGAAGGCCTTGGGAAGGTTTGTCATATCGTCAAACGAACAAACGTTCTTTTCAAAGACCCATTCGATGAGCTGCTTCGCGCGGAAAGCGGGCTGGCCGAGTTCTGCCACGAGCTCGCGAATATCGTTTTGGCTCAAGTCGCGAATGTCCTGAGATTTAGTCCTGGGATTCATGGAAGCCTTTCGATTTTGGGGAAACGTAGAGGGTATCGCTACAATATGGTATCAGCTGCAGAAATTATAGAGGAGGAGTCTGCCCATGCCGGGTAAAAGCCTAGAGAACATGCACGTAGCGGTCTTGGCGGGCGGTCATTCCGCTGAGCGCGAGATCTCGCTCAATTCGGGAAAGAACGTCGTGGTGGCCTTGAAGGAGGCCGGCTACACTTCGGTGCAGCTACTTGACACGGCTGCCGATGATTTTATGGTAACCATGGCGACCGGTGGTTTCGACGTGGCGTTTATCGCCATGCACGGCGCCGGCGGTGAGGATGGTGCCATGCAGGGTGCCATGGAGACCCTGGGTATCCCCTACACGGCGTCGGGCGTGCTCGCGAGCGCCTGCGGTGCCGACAAGGAGGTCTCGAAGCTCCTGTATGCCAAGGCGGGCATTCCCGTTGCCCCCGGCCTTGCGCTCGAAGTGGGCGATGAAGTCGATATCGATCATATCGTTGAGGTTTGTGGCGAGCGCTGCTTTGTGAAGCCGGCCGTAAACGGTTCCAGCTATGGCATTTCCCTGGTCCATGAACCCTCCGAGCTGCCCGCGGCAATCGCCAAGGCGTTCGAGTACGGCGACAAAGTGCTGGTCGAGAAGTGTATCGAGGGAACTGAAATCACCGTTGGCGTGTACGGTGAGGATGACGTGCGCGCCCTGCCGATCGTTGAGATCCGTAAGCCCGAGGACTGCGAGTTCTACGATCTTGACGTGAAGTATGTTGACCCCACGGATATCCATCGCATTCCGGCACAGATTTCGCCCGAGAACTACGCTCGTGCCCAGGAGCTCGCCTGTGCTGCCCATAAGGCACTCGGCTGCCTGGGTATCTCGCGCAGTGACTTTATCGTGAGCGAGGACGGCCCCGTCATCCTCGAGACCAACACGATTCCCGGCATGACCGATACGTCGCTGTATCCGGATGAGATTCGCCACACCGATGACATGACGTTCCCGCAGGTCTGTGACAGTCTGATTCGTATGGGACTTCGTCGAGCGGGCGTTGCATGCTAATCGAGGACGCTGTTTCGACGGGAACGCCGCAGTTTGTCATCGATTCCTATGCCACGCTTGCCGAGCGCGCCAAAACCCAATCGTTTGGTCTCATTGAGGAAGATGTTATCGTCCTCGATACCGAGACCACGGGTCTTTCGGTGCAGGACAATGAACTGATCGAGATATCGGCGGCCCGTCTTTCGGGCCGCGAGGTCGTTGACCGCTTCGATACCTTCGTGCATCCCAAGCAGCTGATTCCCGCCGAGATTACCGAACTCACGAGCATTACAAACGCCGATGTGGTGGATGCCCCATCGGCCGTCGATGCCGTGGCCGCTCTCGCCGATTTTGTCGGTGGCTGCCCGGTGATTGCGCATAACGCCACCTTCGACCGCTCGTTTATCGAGTCGGTCAAGGGCGGTGTCAACGTCAGCGACATCTGGATTGATTCGCTGGCACTGTCGCGCATCGCGCTTCCGCGCCTGGCCTCGCATAAGCTCTCTTTCATGGCCGACCTGTTTGGCTGCGACTCGGTGTCGCACCGCGCCAACGCCGATGTCGACGCCCTGTGTGGTGTGTGGCGCGTGTTGCTCGTGGCGCTCACCGACTTGCCTCAGGGCTTAATGGCGTGCCTGGCCGACATGCACCCCGACGTACCCTGGTCCTATCGTCCTATCTTCTCCTTCTTGGCGGGGCAGAACCCCGGTTCCATCTTCTCTCTCAGCGCCGCCCGCGCCGACGTACTCAAGGCCGATCGGGCCGATGATCGCGTTGATGCGGACGAGCTACCGGTCCTTAAGATGCCGAGCCGCGAGGAAATCGAGGCGGACTATGCCCCGGGCGGCCTGGTTAATCGCATGTATCCCACGTACGAGCCGCGCGATGAGCAGATCGCGATGGCGCTCGAGGTCCGTGACGCACTCGTTACGGGAACGCATCGCGTGATCGAGGCGGGCACGGGTGTCGGCAAATCGATGGCTTACCTGGTGCCTTTTGCCGAGGCCGCGCGCCGCAACAACATCACGGTTGGTATCGCGACTAAATCGAATAATCTTGCGGACCAGCTCATGTATCATGAGCTGCCCAAACTTGCCGAGCAGCTGGACGGAGGTCTATCGTTTTGCGCCCTCAAGGGCTATGACCACTATCCATGCTTGCGCAAGCTTGAGCGCATGAGCCGCGGCCAAGTCGAAATTACGACTAAGCGTGATCCTGCCGACACGCTTACGGCAGTCGCGGTCATCATGGCGTACGTGTGTCAGTCGGCCGATGGCGACCTCGACTCGCTCGGCATTCGCTGGCGTAGCGTCAACCGTCCCGACTTTACGACGGCGTCGCGCGAGTGCGCCCGTCGCCTATGCCCGTTTTTCCCCGATAAATGCCTGGTCCACGGCGCCCGCCGTCGCGCGGCACATGCCGATGTGGTGGCCACCAACCATTCCCTGCTGTTCCGCAATGTTGCGGCCGAGGGCAGAATCTTGCCTCCGATCCGTCACTGGGTGATCGATGAGGCCCACTCCATCGAGCGCGAGGCACGCCGTCAATGGGCGCGCGTGGTGTCGGCGGATGAATCGCGCGTTCTGTTTGAGCGCCTGGGTGGCTCGAGCACCGGTGCCCTGAGCCAGGTTTCCCGCGATTTGGCAACCTCGGAGGGCTCTACGCTCTACTTGGGTCTAACCGCCAAGGCGACGTCGACGGTTGCGCGCGCGAGCATGGCAATCGCCGACGTGTTTGACGGCGTTCGCGAGCTCGGCCGCCGTGCCCGTGGGGGCTATGACAATGCGAACCTATGGATTGGCCCCGAGCTGCGCGAATCTGACGACTGGCATGATTTCTTACAGTCGGCCTACACTGCTATTGACGCATTGGAACAAGCTGACAAGAGCGTCGACGCGCTGGTACAAGCCGTCGCCGCCGACAAGCCCGAGGTTGTTGTCGACCTGGGTGATATCTCGCGCCGCCTGCATGAGCTGGCCGAGAACCTCAAGCTCATCATTGACGGTACCGACGAACACTACGTGTACTCGTTGCAAGTCAATCGCAGGCTGCGTGCCGGGGGCGAGTCGATGACTGCGGAGCGCATCGATATTGGCGAGGCCTTGGCAACCGAGTGGCTGCCCGAGGTCCACACGGCTATCTTCGCATCGGCGACCATGACGGTTTCCAAGAGCTTTGAGCACTTTAACCACGCCGTCGGCCTCGATCGCATCGGCGCCTCGACATCATCGTCACTGCACTTGGATTCGAGCTACGACTTCGATTCGAATATGGCTGTAGTCGTTGCGGGCGATATCCCCGACCCGCGCGATCGTGAGAGCTATCTTTCGGCGCTCGAGCGTGTGCTGGTCGACGCTCATCTTGCTATGGGCGGCTCGGTGCTCACGCTGTTCACCAATAGGCGTGACATGGAGGAGCTGTACGCTCGCGTCGAGCCCAAGATGGCTCGTGCGGGTCTGGAACTCAACTGCCAGCAGCGCAACTCGTCTCCTCGCCGTCTGCGCGATCGCTTTATCAACGAACCGACCTCGTCGCTCTTTGCGCTCAAGGCCTTTTGGGAGGGGTTTGACGCCAGCGGCGAGACGCTGCGCTGCGTCATCATCCCCAAGCTGCCGTTCTCGAGCCCCACAGACCCGCTCTCATGCGAGCGCAATCTGCGCGAAGACCGCGCTTGGGCGCGCTATTCGCTGCCCGAGGCCGTGCTCGAGGTCAAGCAGGCAGCCGGTCGCCTCATTCGCTCATCGACCGATTGTGGCGTACTCATCTTGGCCGACCCGCGCCTGGTGACGAAGGGCTACGGCAAGAAATTCTTAACGTCGCTGCCCACGAGCTCCTATCAGCGCATCGAGTCGGCACAAATCGGGCACTATCTACAGCTGTGGCGCGCACGCCACGAGCGGCGCCGCTAAAGCGGACAGACGAGGGATTTTGCCATATCGCACAGACGCTCTGACAGGGCGGGGTCATCCAAGATGCGGATGGCCCCGCCCGCTGCGATTACCTGGCTTAACAGCCAGCGCTCGGAGCCGTAGCGCACATTCACTGTTGAGCTGTCCGCCCCATTGGGTTCAATCGACATGATGCCGGGCCAGTCTAGACGCTCTGCCAAGGCGCGCGGCATGAGAAGCTTCGCGCTCCGCTCCGCCTGGGCGAGGGAGTCGTGGAGGGTCGCGGGCTCCGGTGCGTGGCGTACGACGGAGTCGTCGGTCAAGACCAGGCCCTCGATTTTATCCATACGATAGGTGCGCTGTTCGTCGACCGCGACATCCCAGGCAATCAGATACGTTTGGTCGCCATTTGTTGTGATGCGCAAGGGGTCGACCAAGCGCTCGCGCGCTTGTGCGTCATCCATCGAGCGATACGAGATGCGGCAGCGAACGCCGTCCCGAATGGCGCAGCTCAGCTGCTGCCAGTGCGATCCGTGGGCGACGGTGTCAAAGACGCGCTGGTTGTAGCCGAGCTCTTTGGGAAGAAGGGCGCGCCGTATTCGAGCCGCCGCTTGGGGTTCGATCCCCAATGATTCAAGTTCATGGTTGAGCACAGCGCCCTCGGCGGCACTCAGACGCAGCGGTAGCACGCGCCCCGCATCACCGGTGAGGACCACGCACTCGCCGCGGCGTTCGCAGATAATGCGCGCGCCCGATTCTCGGTCCGCAAGCGTCGAGACAATCTCGAGAATCTCGTCGAGTGATGCCCCCGTGATATCAAAGCGGCTGCAAAGCTCGTCTCGTGTCATGCCATTCTCGCCGGCGGCGTAGAGGGCCTCCATGATGTCGATGGCGCGCGAGAGTCTTTGCTCGCTGGTGAGTTTACGCACGGGCATGCTCGTGCACCGTCCTTTCGATGAGGTGATTCCACGCCTGCTTGAGAGCATCGGGGGCGACGGGCCTCATGCCATCCATGGCATGGGCCATGCAAAACGAGGCTGCGGCTTCAAAGTCGCGCACGTCAACGGTCCAGGTCCACTCTGCTTCGGTGCGCATGAGTTCGCCTCGTCCGCGTGTGAGACCGCTGATCATATCGGCCTGCGCTTCACGCGCGAACGAGAACGTAGCCGCAACGGGTGGGCGGTCGGCAAAATCAAACTCAAAGAATAAGTAATCGTTGAGGTTGAAATCCGCGGGGATGGCGTAGGCCTTCGAAGGTCTCCAGGCGCGAACGATACGGTCGCAGCGGAATGTCCTGATGTCGTCGGTGGCATTGTCGAGGCCGCAGAAGTATGCCGTACCCTCGCGTTCGAACATGCCGTAGACGCAAACGGTCCGCTCGCGTTGTTCACCGCGCCCGTTTTGGTACAAAAAGCGCAGCGCGCAACGCTCGGCAAAGGCACTCCATACCGCATCGACGGCGGGAGAGCGGCGGATCGGTGCCTCTCCTGTCGTCGACATGCCGGTGAGGTAGGCAATCTTGGAGCGAATGTCGGCAAGCGGCGCGGCAAAGGTGGATGAGCCTGCCGCGAGTGTCTGGTCGATGGCATTGAGCAGGATGTCGGCATCGTCTGCGGTGATGAGACCGCCCGCGGCAAACGTGTGCTCGCGGTCGATCGTCCACGCGCTCTCCTCGGTTTCCTGCGCTCCGGCAGCACGAACCTCCTTGATAACGATGCCGCGTTCGAGCAGCTTGTCGCGATCGCGGCGGAACTTGCGCTTGTCTGAGTCGATATTGCCCGAGCCGTATCCCAAATCGGAATCCAGGACGATTTGCTCGGTCGTCAGCGGTTCGGGAGAACTGTTGAGTACAAAGAAAAGGTTGAGGATGCGCTGAGCCGTTTTATCGAAACCGGGCTCGGGTGCCCCCTTTTTAATTGTCGCGGTCGCGTCGCTTGCCGTCATAGAATCCTCGCATGAGAAGGTCGTTTGATGCCATGATTTTAGTCCGATATGGAGATTAGGCTATATCCTTGTCCGCTCGCGGCGTTAAGATGGCCCGAATTCGGTCGTTTGCGCTCGCTCGGGGTATACTTTCGACTATATACGGTTCTAATGTGCATGCATTGGGCCTATTTGTCGGATTATGGATGTGGAGCGCACATGGCGAACACCCAGAACTATATTAACCACCTGCTGCAGAACACCGGCATTACGCCGGCGTGCAGTGAAGAAGAGCGCCTGGCTGCCGAGGATATCGCTCAGATTTTCCGCAACCACGGATTTGACCCCGAGGTGCAGGAATTTAATGCTCCCGCGCCCAGCAGGTTGGCGTTTGCCATTACCGGTATTCTGGCGTTTGCCGGCGCCCTGCTGATGGGCATCGGCGGCGGTATCGGCTTGGTCGGCACCTTGCTGGCCATTGTCGGCGCCGTGCTCTACGTGCTCGGGCGCACGGGGCATCCCGTGGTTTCGCGCCTGGGAAAGACCGGTGTGAGCCAAAATGTCATCGCCTATCACAAGGCCTCGGGCCCGCTTGCGTCTCCGCGCAACCGCCCGGTCGTCGTGGTGGCCCACTATGATTCCCCCCGTGCCGAGCTCCTCGCTCGCGAGCCCTACGCTCCATATCGCGCGCTCATCGCCAAGCTCCTGCCTGTCGCCACGATTGCGCCCGCGGCTGTCGCCATCCTGCGTATCCTGCCGCTTCCCGGCGTGCTTAAGGTGCTGCTGTGGGTTGTCGCTATCCTGGCCTCCCTTGTGGCGCTGGCCAACGCCGCCAATATCATCTCCAACCGTTTTGTGCTTCCCTACACGTCTGGCGCGGTGTGCAACAAGTCCTCTGTTGCCGCCATGCTCGGTGTCATGGACAACGTTGCCCCCTATCAGGGCGAAAACGAGTTCCCCGATGACATTCCGTTCGATACCTATTTTGGCGAGCAGAAGCGTCGCGCCGAGGAAATGGCGCGCGCGGCGGCCGAGTATGCCGCGGCCCAGCAGCAAAACGACTACGGTAACACCATTGAATATGAGGAGCCTTCCTACGACGAGGATGAGTTTGGCCAGCCGGTGGCGCCTGTCGATGTACCCGAGCAGGACGAGGCTTTTGATGGACAGATCGATGGTTTTGAGGGTGCCTCTGCCGACGAGACGCTGATCGGCGTTATCGCCCCCGAGGCTCAAGACCAGACTGCCCAGGCCGAAGTGTCCACCGAGGAACAGTCTGCCGCCGAGCCGGCGGAGGAGCCTGCGGCGGTCGAAGCCGCCGAGCCCGAGCCCAAGCTCTATCGCAATGCCGCCGGCAATATCCGCTTTGGTTCGGATGCCATCCGCGCGCTCGGTATGCTTCCCGAGTCCTGCACGCTCGATTACGAAGAGGGCGAGGAGCCGACGTTTGAGCCGGAGCCTGCTCCCGTTGCACAGGAGCCTGCGCCCGCGGCCAATACGGCTGTTGCTCCCGCCGAGCCGGTCGCTGCCCCTGTTGCTTTCGCGGAGCCTGACGATAAACCAGCGCTCGATTCTGCAGCTGGTCTGGATATTCTGGCGCCTGCCGCTCCGGCACAGGTTGAAGACGGGACCGCCGACGAAGACTATGACGAGTATCCGCAGCGCGTGTCCTATGAGAGCGACACCGATTTCTCGGCCGAGCTTCCCTCGACAACGCCCCATGCCGATATCGCTTCTGCGTTCTCCTCGATTGGTGCCAGCGCTTCTAGCTTCTTTAAGGGCGCCTTTGCGAAGGGCAAGAAGTTCGTCGACGACTTTGAGGAAAAGCGTGCCGCTGCCCGCGAGGCCGCCGAGCGGGAGGCCATCGCCCAGCAGCAGGCCGCCGAGGCCGAGCGTGAGCGTGCGGCACAGGAGTTCGAGCAGAGCGAGGCCGAGCAGCCGGAGCCTGTCGATGTTGCCGGCGCCACGACGTCCTTCGAGGCTCCGCAGCCGACATCCGCTGACGTTGCCGAGGCTACGACGTCCTTTGAGGCGCAGCAATCGGTCGATGGCACCATGTCATTTGATGCCACGATGACGTTTGAGAAGCAGGGCACCGCAATTGCCGAGCCCCTTCCCATCTCCGATGATGCCCAGGACGCCGCCGATGATTCGGTTGTCGACGAGGCCGATTCCGTTGAGGCCGGCGCACCCGAGCAGGCCGAGGCTCCTGCTATGGAGCAGGAGTCCCCTGCGATTGACGAGGCTCCCAAGACGGATGAGTCCAGGCCTTATTCTACGCAGATCTTTACCATGCCCGCGCCGAGCGACCCCGGTGCCACGGTGGCCAATGTCGCTCCCACGCAGGACGAGACAGTTGACTCCCTCATGGCGCAGATTTCGTCTCAGGTGCCTGCGCGCCAGCATATGAATATCCCCGATCCGGCCTCCGCGCCTGCGCCCTCTTCGTCGCCGCTGGCCTCGGTCCCCGATCCGTCGCTGCCTTCGATGCAACAGGCCAACGTCGCGTCCCGCACGTCGCTGTTCGATCTTCCCGATCCTTCGGCACAGACAAATGATCCCTTTGCGACGGCGCAGGGGCCCGAGCCCACATCGGCACCGGTCGCGACCCCCATGCCCATCTCCTCGGGCGCACAGCCGCTCGAGACCATCTCGGCTCCTGCTTCGACGGGCGCCAAGCCGCAGAAGCGTGGCCTGGGTGGCTTGTTCGGTCGCAAAAAGAAGAACGAGCAGGACAGTATGAGCGACTGGCTGGGCGTCGAGGACGATTACGATGCCAAGAAGTCTGGCCGTGGCATTGGCTCGTGGGATAACTTCGAGGATGACGACGGTTGGAAGGGCGGCGCCACCTCTTCCGATGGTGCTTCTGCCGAGGATATGCTCTCGGCCGTTGCCTCCATGGGTGACGATGAGCTGCTCGGCCACGATATCTGGTTCGTCGCAACGGGCGCGTCCGATTGCGACGGCGCCGGCATGAGGGCGTTTTTGGCCTCGCATCGTGACAAGCTCCGCGGTGTGTTCTTCATCAACCTCGAGTCTATCGGTGCCGGCAGGCTTTCGGTGGTGACGGTCGAGGGCGAGCAGCAGCTGTTTAAGGGCGATCGCCGCATCATGAATCTTGTCAGCAAGGTGTGCAAGTCGTTCCACGTCGATTGTGGTGCGTTCGAGATGCCCTATGCAAAAACCGATGCATCCGCAGCGCTCGAGGCGAGCCGTCGCGCCCTTACGATCGCCGGTGTGGACGGTCCGCGTCTTGCCTGCGCTCGCACCGAGGATGACCTGCCGTACAACGTCAATCCGACCAATATCGCTACGGTGTCCGAGGTCGTGACCGAGGTCATTCGTCGTTCGTAGACAGACCCGCTAAGGAGTCAGCGTGTTTTCATACATCAAGCGCCATTGGCCCATCTATCTGATTTTGACCCTGATCGCTGTCGCATTGGGTTTTGGGGCCGCGTATGTCGTTGGCGTTAAGGGCTCGACGCCCGAGACAACAATGAACGAAGAGGTGGAGCAAGAGCAAAGTTTGGGTGCTGACGGTATTTCCGAGTCCGATCAGGCAGCCATCGATGGCGGTTCGTCATCTGCTGAATAGCCGATTCATCGTTTATGCCCAAGGCGGGCGAGCCGGGAGACTGGCTCGCCCGCTTTTTCATCGTGCTAGCGCCTCTTTGTGGCTGACCTAAGGCGAGCGAACCATATGGCTGCCGTGCCCGAGGTCAGGAGTGCGGTGATGCATGCGGCGACGGTAGCAGATCCCGTTGCCGGCAGGTTCTGAGGCAGAGCGCATCGTTGGATGACGCGGTCCTCATCATGCGCCTCGAGTTTATCGCCACCGCCGTTGCGGCAAAGATCGACGCGCGCGCTGTTGGCAAGTGCGGTTTGGGGCGTATAGGACGACGTTGCCTGCATATGCACGACTGCACCTCGGGCATCCGAGCTACGGGCCGCCTTTACATCGTCAAGGTCGTCGTGCTCGTCTTTAAGGTCATCCCGGGTCCAAGAGCCCGCCTCGCTTCTGGTTGTAAAGTCGGCGGCTACCGCACCGTATTCGAAACGGATGTCTGTGATGACGACGTCGTCTGTAAGATCGATCTCTTTCGTATCGAGCGTGACGGACTTGTCCGTCGGGATATCCGCTTTCCATAGGTGCCACCCGTCGTAATCGACGAGACGCACATCGTCGCCCAGCAGCTTTGCAACCTCTTCCGTTTCGAGCCAAGGATTGCGATGCCCGTCGTCAAGCGTTGCATTGACCTGCTTGCCCGTATCGCCTGTTCCTGCCGGAGACGTTCGATACCACACGTTGCACAGCCCGTTTAGATCACCGATCGCAATAGGGGTTTCAACGGCAACAAGTTTCGCTGCGCCATCCTTGGCGCACTCAAGGTCGTCGGTGATGGTCAACTCGTCGACCCAGGTGCTCGACTCATTTTTGGCGTCGATGGTATAGGAGAAGGCGCCCTGCGTATTGGCCCGTGCTTTGGCTCGGTTTTTTCCGTCGCCGTTGGCAACGAGTTTGCTTATGACTGGCTGTGCAATCTCTTGGCGCTTATCGACGCTTCCCCTGATCTCGATGGGGGTATCCTTCATGGCTACGGTTTGAACTTCTCCCGTGGCTTTTACTTCAAACGTTATCTCTTCGGCGAGGTCGTAGGTACGCGGGGACATCGTTTCGCGCAGGGTGTAGGTGCCGGGTGAAAGGTGCTCAATGCGGTGAGTTTTGCCGGATGAAGTCCAAGAATCGATTTCGTTGCCATTGGAGTCGCAGAGGACAAGCTCGGCGCCTGTCACTTCCTGACTTCCGGTAACGTCGACTTTGGAGACATCGAGCTTGGTGTAGTCGTTGGAAACGTCAAGGTGCACTTCGATCACGGGCGTTTGCTGGTCAGCGTACGACAACTTCACAGTATGTGGAGTTGGGTTGAGCAGATAACCTTCGGGCGCTTGTGTCTCGACGACCTCGTAGGTGGCGGTACCGCATCCCAGCGAAAGATGGTCGACTCGCGCATGCCCCCGTTCGTCGGTTGTAACGGTGGCGACGGTTTCGCCATCCAGGGCGACGATGCTGCCGTCGGTTCGCACGATGTCGCCGTCAGCGCGGATGTCAAACGTGGCTCCAGCGAGGGTGTGCCCATCTACAGCATCCGTCTTAATGATATCGATGCTTCCGGTTGCGGCGTCGTCATAGAACGAGACGACGGCGACCGTTGTCAGATTTCTGTCGGCGGGAATCGCTATCTCCAGGTCTTCTCCGCGCAGATACGGTTCCTTGGCCGATGCCTCGTGCACGTAGTATGTTCCGGGATGAAGTGATTCGGGCAGCGTGACGGCGCCGGTTGCATCGGTTGTGAAGGCATTCATTACATTGTGGGCCGGATACCAACATGTTTGCGAGACAGGCTCGTGGTGGCTATCGAGCAGCTGGAACGTAAAGCCGGCAAGCGGTACGGTGCCGCCGGTCTGAGCATCGCACTTTACGATTTGAAGGTGTGTCGATAGGGCATGGTTGTCAACGATGTACTGAAGCTCGGCGCCGTCTGCGGTCTGCTCTGCTGTGATGGTCCATTCCCCTGCTTGCTTAAATCCTTCCGGGACCGTTTCTGCAACCTCGCGAACGGTGTAGCCCGCGCGGTCGTAGGGAATGGCACCGTGAACGCCGGCGGGTCGCTTGCCTGCGCCAAACCATGCTTCGGGCTGGTCTTTGGTGGAGGCAAAGCCGTAAACGTTCGTGGTCAACGTGCCGACGACTTGTTGGGAGCTATTGCTGATAACTTCAAAGACGACGCCTCCCGCCGGCTGCTCAAGGCCGGACTCATCGTTATCGCCATAGTCCTTAAACTTCGAGATTTCAAGGTCAAAGGCGATGGGGATGTTGGGAATACGGCTTTCGAGCTCAACGATGCCCGTATCTCCGAGCTGCTCGGCACCGACGGTGTAGCTCCAGCTGTCGTTTGAAATCAGGTAGCCCTCGGGCGCTTTCGATTCGTAGATGGTAAAGGTGCCCAGAGGAACGTCATTGAGGATCGCCCGTCCGTTTTCGTCGGTCGTAAGGGTGCGAGTCCAGCCGGGAGTTGATTGCGAGACGCAGGTGAATTCAGCGCCCGCAAGCGACGCTCCAACCTGGGCGCCGGCATCCGTGGCGGCATCGATTTTTACAATACGCAAAGTGATGGTGCCGGGCTGCTCGCTAATAGTGACATGTTCGCCGCTGTTTTGTGTGGTGAAGGCTATTCGGTCGCTTCGAGGGATATAGCCTGCCGGGGCTTTGGTTTCGACCAGGTAATATGCCGTATTGGGAAAAAGTGTTGCTTGTGCACGCCCGTTTTCGTCCATCTGGATAGTGCCGACACGTGCATCGCCCGCACTTTCAAAGATATCGAAGGTTGCGCCACCGAGTCTGTAGGTGTCGTTGCCGGCGGTGATGCCAGCCTGGGACGATTGTTTTTGGAAAGATACGGAGACGGCGGGCAGAACATAGAGCATGTCCTGGTGTCGACCCTCGCCCGAGACCGGGCCGTGATAACGCCTGGCTCGATGTGGGGCTGCCTTAATGGATCCGGACTTAGCGCTGTCGTAGAGCCAACGTGCAGCCGCTACGGCCTCGGCGTTTTCGTAAAACCTACCGCTCCTGGCAACTCCCTTGCTATTTGTATACGAATAGGTGCCGTCGGGGCGCGTGGTTCCGTTGAGCATCCACACGGCAATCTGGGTGGCGGCACGGGCGAGATCGGGCGACAGGTTGTGGCCGCCAAAGGATGTACTGGAGGGGTATCCGTGACAGACGATGGCGGCAAATTCGTCATCGAGCCATGTCCAGCCCTGGTTATATGTGCGCCATGGCCCTCCCGGCTTGCTGGGGCCGGGGCAGTCTTGATTCATACAGTACGAAATCGATGTGTCCTGTGCCTCGTATTTACCGACACCGAAGGGGCCGCAACCGTCGCTTATGGTGCGGAAATTGAGGACGTCACTCCCGTCGACGGCGAGTGCGGTCCCTGGGGCTAGGCAGCCGATCAGAAAAAAGAGGAGCAGGAGCAGCGGACCTGTTGCGATTGCGCTGTGGACAGAGTGCGTGGGTGCGTTGGACATGGCTGCTCCTTATCCCTCGTGCGCCGCACGGGGAGGCCGCGGCGCTTGGGATGAGGCTACCGCCATGGTTCATGCGGGTAAGTACCAGAAGCTGACCAAAAGCTTGCCCGATTTCTGACAAATCGAGCTCAAATACAACAATCAGATAAAAACGCAGGTAGAAATAAATGAAAAAGGACCCCCACGGGTCCTTGTCTCCATATATTTATGAACTTATGGAAATAAATTCATATATTAAACAAGAAAAAAGATATTTGGATCGATGTGAAGACGGTAATCTCACATCGATCCAAATACAAGTCTATGACAGGAGCTGTTCGATTGTTGCCTTTTGGTCATCGCTGGCCTGTATGGCGGGATCAAAGATCGCGGTCGAGATTGGAAGACCCTTTATATTGACCGCTACTTTGATGGCAGAAATAAACAGATCGCAGGCGTCGTAGACGGCCATGAGCGACGAGATGCGCTTGGCGCACTCGATGGCGGTCGCGAAGTCGCCTGCCTGGTAGGCGCCGTGCAGCCTCACAAAGAGCTCGGGCTCCACGTTGGTGAGGCCACACAGAACGCCGTTGCCGCCGCTCGCGCGGTTGACCAGGTAGTACTCGTCGAAGCCGGAAAGGACCGAGAACTCGGGGTTGACCTTGCGGACGGCGCGGATGACCTTGCGCGTGTGACTGATGGTGTCGACCGTGTCCTTGATGCCGCAGATATTCGGATGGGCGGCGGCGAGCCTGGCCACGAGCTCGGGCGACAGGTCGGTGCCGGTGCGCGCCGGAAAGTTGTATAGCACGACGGGCAGGTTGGTGGTGTCTGCGATGCCACCAAAGTACTTTTCGGCAGCGTCGTCGGTGGGCCCGAAGTAGTACGGCGAGACCGCCAGAACTGCGTCGGCACCGGCCTTCTGGGCATAGCGCGTGAGTTCGAGGACGTTGTCGTAGGTGGTGTCACCCACGCCGACGAAGACCTTCATGCGGCCGGCGACCCGCTCGACGGCAAAGTCGATGACCGACTTCTTGTCCTCGAGGCTCACGCTGTAGAACTCGCCGATGCTGCCAAACAGCAGCACGCCGTTGATGCCCGCGTCGGCCAGGTGGTCCAGGTGCCTGCCCCACAGCTCGTAATCGATCTTTCCATCATCGTCGGTGATGGTGATGGAGGGGCAGAAGACTCCCTCAAACATGTGTCACTCGCTTTCCGGGGTCACGCCCCCACGAATCCCTGCACTGCCGAGAAGGACCTAGAGGTAGTAGGCCTTGACGGCGTTATCGTAGAAGACACCCTGCTTCTCGGCGTCGGTGAAGACGTCGGAGTCCTCGATGAAGCTATAGAGGTCCTTGTAGTCGAACTTGGTGAGGACACAGGGGGAGTCGGTGCCCCAGATGATCTTGTCGGCGCCCAGGACGTCCTTCGCCATCGCGATGTACTCGAGCGCGGTGGGATACGGGTAGGCCTCGGGAGCGACGTTCCAGGGCAGCGCGGAGAGATCGACCCAGACGTTATCGTGGGCGAGGTACAGAAGCGCGCACTTGAGGACGTCGCCGTCCTCAAGGGACGGGGCGAGCAGGTGGCAGACGACAATGTGCAGGCCGGGGTACTTCTTGGCCAGGCGATATACGGCCTCGGGCTGGCAGCTGGACTGGTTGGGGCTGCCGATGTCGAGCACCAGAGTGGCGTCCTCGACCTGGGCGATCCTGTCGATGAGGACCGTCATCTCGGGGCCGTCGACCGCGAAATCGCGGTGGTAGCCGGAAAGGCCGCCGCCCACAGAGACCTCGAACTTGAAGACGTGGGCGTGCAGATCGTTGATGAAGTGCTCGAGGATCTGCTGGGCGCAGCGGCAGAAGGGGTCGAGCATCACCGCGGCTTTGAAGCGGTCAGGGTACTTCTCGGCGCATTCCATGGCGTACTCGTTCTGCAGGCCGTACAGGACGCCCTGCAGCAGGATGGCCTTCTCGACGTCGTTTTCGTCCATGACGTCCATGAAGGTCTCAACGAGGTACTCCTTGTCTCCCTTGCCCTCGGGGATGATACGGAACTCTTCGCCGGTGGCCCAGCGACAGTTGCCGTTGCCTAGGGGGCGCAGCTCTCCGGCCTTGCCCATGGAGCCGATGTGGTCAAAGACGTGGGCGTGTGCGTCGATCTTCTTCATTTTTTTCTCCTTACGTCAAACAATGTCTAATGGATATATGGTCAGTGACGGATACGCTTTGCTGCCAGGTGGGCACCACCTCCGGTCGAACCCGCAGGCGCGGGACATAGAGTGGCCTTGCAATCCGGACGCTAGGCGGACTGCTCCTCGGCCTCCATCTCTTCCTCGGTCACGTCGTCGATCGGGACGAAGAGCGTGAACAGGAAGGCGAGGCCAAAGGCGAGCGCCAGCGAGATGCAGAAGGGAACGAACGCGCGGCTCATGAAGACGGGCAGCGTGGTGAGCGCGGGCAAAGCGAAGGCGGTGCCGGCGCAACCGAACAGGCCTGCCACGGCGGAGCCAATGCCGCCGGCGACGCATGCGCAGACCATGGGCTTCTTGAGGCGCAGGTTCACGCCGTACATCGCGGGCTCGGTGATGCCCAGCAGCGTGGTGAGCGAGGCGGAGATCGCCTGGGAGCGGAACTTCTTGTTCTTAGTCTTGAGGGCGACGGCGAGCGCGGCACCGCCCTGGGCGAAGATCGCGCCGCCGAACAGGGCCATGATGGTGTCGAAGCCGTAGACCGCGACGTTGTTCATGGCAATGGGGAACAGGGCCCAGTGCAGGCCGAGGATGACGAGGAACGGCTGGAACGCGCCGATCAGCGCGCCGGCGACGAGCGGCGAGAGGTTGTAGACGGCCTCGTAGCCCTGCGCGAGCCAACCGCCCACGATGGTGCCGAGGGGGCCGAAGACGGCCAGGGTGAGCGGGACGATAACGATGATCGTGATAGGCGGCGTGAACAGGCCGCGGAAGGTCTCGGGGATGATCTTGTAGCAGGCCTTCTGGACCCAGCTCGCGCAGTAGATGGCAAGAAGGATGGGGATGACGGAGCTGGAGTACGTCGCCTTCGAGAGCTCGAGGCCAAACAGGTAGACGGGCGCGTCCGCCGCCATGATGGTGGTGATGGACGGATACACCAGGATGCAGCCGAGAAGGACGGCGGTCACCGTGTCAACATCGAAGCGCTTTGACGAGGTGTAAGCAAGAAACACCGGGATGAAGTAGAACAGCGAGTCGGCCATCGCGTTGAGGATCGCATACGTGGTCGAGTCGTCGGTGACCATGCCCGAGACCTGCAGAAGCGTCAGGATGCCCTTGAGGATGCCGACGGAGACGAGCAGGTTGATGATCGGGAGGAAGAACGAAGACAGCAGGTCGATGACCGCGTTGACGCCGCGTTGGAACGCGTTGGGCGTCTTTTCTGGGGCTTGCGTGGTTGTCACGGTTTCTCTCCTTTCTGAAGCGTCCTGTCAGACGCTGGCCTACATATAGTTGCAGATGTGCGGAAGGGCGGTCTCGGTATAGCCAAGGGCCTCGGCGCAGACCTTGCGGCCGTTGCAGACGGCGATGATGTCGTCGAGCATCCTGTCGCGCATCTCCTCCATGGACTCGGGGCCGTAGATCGTCGGGCTCGCGTCGAGGTCGGTGTTATCCCTCATGGCCTCGTAGGTGCGCTTGTTGGCAGTCAGGCGATACACGGGCGCGATGGCGTTTCCGGTAGGGGTGCCAAGACCGGTCGAGAAGACCACGAGCTGGCAGCCGCCGGCGATGATGCCGCCCACGCTGGAGGGGTCGTTGCCGGGGGTGTCCATCACGACGAGGCCCTCGTGCGGATTGAGCTGCGCCGCGTACGGATAGACGGCGTTGAGGGGGCTGTGGCCTCCCTTGTGCACGCAGCCGAGAGACTTCTCCTCGAGGGTCGTGAGTCCGCCAGCCATATTTCCAGGGCTGGGGTTGCCCTCTCGCATCTCGGCGCCAAACATCTGGACGTACTTCTCGTAGTCGTAGACGATCTTGAGGATGTCGTCCGAAACCTGCTTGTCCTTCGCGCGGCGGGCGAGGATGTGTTCGGCGCCAAAGAGCTCGGGCGTCTCGCACAGCACGGAGGTGGCACCATGGTTGACGAGCCAGTCGGAGACCTCGCCGATCAGCGGATTGGAGCCAAGGCCGCTCGAGGGGTCGGAGCCGCCGCAGTTGGTGCCGAAGATGAGCTCGGAGATGTCAGTGGGCTCGCGGACGCACTGGTCCGCCTCGGCGACCATCTTGCGGGCAAGGCGCGTACCCTCCTCGATCGCCCTGATGGAGCCGCCGACCTTTTGGATGACCAGGGTCTCGACGGGCTTGTTGGTGCGCTCGCGAATCGCATCGACCACGATGTCGTTCTGGCAGCCCTCGCAGCCCAAGGAGACGCAAACGACGCCATAGATGTTCGGGTTCGCAGCGTAGCCTGCCAAGGCAGCAATAGTCACCTTCTGGTCGCAGTCGACCTGCGAACAGCCATTCTGGTTGTGGAAGGAGACGCAGCCCTCAACCGCGTTCGCGATCCTCTCCGTGGTGTCGGAGGCGTAGATGCTCGTGGGAAGGATCAGGACGTGGTTGCGGATGCCGACACGACCGTCCGGGCGACGGTAGCCCATGAAGGTGCGCGTGCCCTCCGCGGACGAGGAGGTCTTGGAGGCGACGGAGTCGGTGTCGGTGACGACGGAGTCCTTCAGGTCGTCGGAGCTGGCGCAGTTGTGCGTATGAACATGCTGTCCGCGCTTGATGTCCGTGGTGGCCACACCGATGAACTCGCCATACTTGACGATCTTCTCACCCTTGGGGATGTCCACGAGGGCAATCTTGTGGAACAGCGGGATGTCGTCGGTCACGGTAACGCTCGCCAGCGTGCCGTCCGGCATGGGATAGCGGGCCTCGGCGCCCGCCTCCAGTTGGTAGGTGGCGACGGCGACGTTGTCCCTCTGATCGATGACAACGGCGTTTTGGCCTTGGCTTACAGCGTCTGACATGTTTCCTCCCTATGTCCATTTGAATAACGTTCGTAT
>URCU01000006.1:0-35287 GCA_900546425.1 uncultured Collinsella sp.
GCGCATTCGGCGAGATGCGTTTGCGAAAGTGGTCAATTTTAGATTAGCGCTAACAGTCGGAGAACTCGAGGGCGTGGTCGGCCCTCATGGCGCCGATCCCGGCGCCCGAGGTGGTCGTCACCGACGGCGGGAGCGGGTTCGCCAAGGCCGTGCGCGAGACCTGGCCGCGCACCAGGGTCCAGAGGTGCACCTTCCACGCCTTCTCGCAGGTCAAGCGCTACACGACGACGCGGCCGAAGCTCCAGGCGGGGCGCGAGCCCTACCTCATCGCGCGCGACCTCATGGGCATCGAGACGCTGCACCAGGCCGAGCTCTGGGTCGAGCGCTACCTCGACTGGTGCGGGTTCTGGGCCGACTTCCTGGAGGACAGGACCGTGGTGGACGGCAGGAGGGTCTACGCCCACGAGAGGCTGAGGCGGGCGCGCTCGTCGCTGTCGTCGCTGGTGTCGGCGGGGACGCTGTTCACCTACCTCGACCCCGCCCTGGCCAAGGCCGGCCCGCTGCCGTCGACCAACAACATGATCGAGGGAGGGGTGAACTCGCAGCTGAGGGCCGTCCTGCGCAACCACCGGGGGCTGACGTCGGTCAAGCGCGTGAAGGCGGTGTTCTGGTGGTGCCACGCTCACTCGGGGGACGCGAGGACGGCGCGCGAGAAGCTCGCCACGATGTCGACCGACGCGGACATCGACTTCCTGTTCAGCGTCTACTCCGCCTCGCCGTCGCGCGAGGACGGAGGGCCGGAGTAGGGCGACAGGGCCGTGTGGGAGGACCTCCACCACAGGGACCCGTACCCGTTCTGGCTGGATTAATGGATGGAAACGGGTGTTCTATCGGAACACCCATTTTGTCCTATAAGCCGAAGATGGACCTAGCACTCGTTCTTCATGGCGTTGTAGCCAATAAGCACGGTCCACACGTACGCACAGGTCTTGGGGATCATGAGCATGCCGATAGCCGGAATAACCTCGGCCCACAGGACCACGGGAATGTAGAAGCCAAAGCTCAGCACAATGGTGAGCCACATCCAGCGGAAGGCTTCGTCGCCATCTTCCTTCGCACTGCGGTAGAACAGCACGATGACCATCAGCCCCATGATGGCAAACGGGATGTTGCGCAAGATGCCCCACTCGAGCGGGGTCTGGTTGGTGAGCCACTGGTTCTGCGGCAGCATGCACAGCGCGACACGCATGGCGGCAAGGGCAAAGATCGCCGCGGTCGTCGCGACGTGGTTCTTAACCTGATAGCGCTCGCGCCACACGTAGTACAGCAGCACGTAGAAGACGGTCATGGTAATCGAGGTAATCCACTTGCCCAGGCCCAGCTGCACGGCATAAGCGTCGAAGCTGGTCGAGGATGTGCTGCCAAGCATGATGCATGCGCCGCCTGCCATCTGCGGTGTCCTGCTGCATGAATCCCAGCGAATGGTGCGTAAAGAAACCCGGATACTTTTGACAGCCGTACTCCATCTGGCGATACATCCAGCGGATGCAGGAACACCCCCGGCTGCCGGCAGAAAAGGAACGTCCCTATCTGTTGCCCAGCAGTTTGGCCATCCAGGCATGAGGCTGGCCTTCGTCTTCGTAGTCCACCGGGGCAATCTGCGTGTAACCGGCCTTGACATAGAGCGGCAGCACGTACTCCTGTGCATGCAACTTTATGAGCTTGGCGCCGGCATCGCGCGCAGCAGCTTCGCTGGCTTCGACAATCTTGCTTGCCAGACCGCGACGGCGCATGATGGGCAGCACGGCGACGCGCCCCATAATATAGGTCTCCCCCGCTGCGACGCCTTCGTCCAAGTCGCACGCCGGCGAAACCGGAGCCTCTGCATCTGCCGCGCGCTCCAGTTCCTCGGGAAACACGCGCGAGCAGCCGGCGAGCTCGCCGTCCACGCACAGCGTCATATGGATGCAAGTCGGCGCCTCATCGATAGCGTCGAACTCATTCTCGTAGCCTTGCTCGTCCATAAAAACGGCGCGGCGCACCTGCGCCGCGTCATCAAAGCAATCCATCTAAATTTGGATATCCATAGCCGCCCCTTCATTCGATTCGAACGTTAGGGACAGATTTTAACGAAAATGAGCGCCGCGCACGCTAAACTGCGCGCGAGCTTTTGCCAAGCAATCGTAGTGGCCCACGTTATGAGCATCGCTCGCAATAAAGCTGTACAAGTTCTGATCGAACAGACGCTGCGCCGGCTTTTTCTCGCGGCCAAAGCGGCCGCCGGCGATAAAATCCGCCGAAGCTTGCAGCTTGCAGCCCATATCGACCAGACGCTCCGCCACACTCACATCCTTTTGAACAGCGCGATATCGCTCGGGATGAGCAATGATCACCTGGTAGCCGCGGCATTGCAAATCGTAAATCGTACTCTCGTACTCTCTAAACGCATAGGGATCAGCATGCGTCGAAAGCTCAAGCAGGAACTCATTGGTTCCATCGAAATGCAGGTATTCCGCGGCGTCGATGCCCAGCTCGACAAGCTTTCGGTGATTGACCTCAAAGCCCATCTGAAGCGGGAAGCCGTCTGCATTATCCCGCAACAGCTCAAAGGCATCCCACATCTTGTCGTAGTCAAAATAGGGATCTCGACAGTGCGGGGTACAGACAATTCTGGTTACGCCAGCCTGCTTGGCAGCCGCAAGCATCGCCAAGCTCTCATCAAGATCGGCAGCGCCGTCGTCTACACCCGGCAAAATATGACAATGAATGTCGCGCATAGGTCGGCCTTAATCAACTAAACGTTTGCCCGGTTGGTGAAGATGCCCTTTTTGGAAGTGCCTTGATCGTCGGAGCCCTTCTTAACCTTCTTACCGTCCTTGGTGTAGTAAGAATAGTAGTACTCGCTGGTCTCGGTCTCGCAGTAATTCATGACGGTACCGATGAGTTTGACCTTCTCGGACTTCTTAAGCTGAGCGATGGCGTTGAGCGCCTCCTCGCGCTTGGTAAAGTCTTCGCGCACCACAAACAGCGTGCCGTCAGTCAGGCTGGCAATCTCGGCAGCATCGATGAAGGCGCCGACCGGAGGAGCGTCAAAGATGACATACTGGAACTTGGCAGACAGCGCCTTAACCAGCTTGGCAAAACGGTGAGACACGATAATGTCGGCAGGATTGGGAATATGAGGCTCTGCATCGAGGAAGTAGAAGTTCTTCTGACCCGTCTCGACGATTGCCTGGTCGAGGGGAATCTGATCGGACAGGACTGCGTAGAGTCCGCCACGCGAACGGACACCAAGCATGTCGGAAAGAGACCTGCGGCGCATGTCTCCCTCGACCAAAAGAACGCTCTTGCCGCTGGTGGCGATAGCCTGGGCCAGATTGATGGAAACCGCAGACTTTCCCTCGTTGGGAATCGCGGACGTAACGGTAATGGTGCGGATGGGGTCATCCACGCTCGCAAAGCGAATGTTGGCCAGAAGGGTCTTGGCGGCATTCTGTACAACGAGCTTATCAGTGTTCTTAGCCCTAGCCATGCCTATTTACCACCTTTCATAGCCGGAATTCGGCCGACAACGGGAATACCAAGGAGCTCTTCTGCCTCTTCGACACCGCGGATGCGCGTGTTGAGCATATCCGCCAAAACGACGTAGGCAATTGCGATAAAGACGCCGGCGAGGAAGGCGACGGCGACGTACAGCGTGCGCTTGGGACCACTGGGGGATTCGGGAGTCTTAGCCTTATCGATAACGTTGATGCTCTGAGCGGCACCCACATTCTGGGCGACCGTGCTCACCGAGCTGGCCATGGCCCTTGCCACCTCCGCCGTCTCCTCGGCATCGGTACCCGTCACCGAAAGCGTGATGACACGCGTCGTGGTCTCGGAGGAGACTGAAATCTTGTAGTCGCCTAGATCGGCGAGGCCCAGATCCTTGGCAGCACCGCCCTTAACGCTATCGCTATCAAGCAGCGTGGCGATATCGTTGGAAAGCATCTGGCTCGCCGAAAGATCGGTGTAGCTCATCTGACTGCTATCGTCGGTCTTGGCGAGAACATACATACTCGTCGTGGCGGTGTAGGTGTTGTCCATCATGGTGAAGGACACGATGCCCATGGCGATTGCGCAAATCACCGGAAGGGCGATGACCAGCTTAAGGTGCTTTTTAAGCAGCTGGAACAGTTCGAGAAGGGTCATGCAGCTTGCCTTTCATTTCCCTAGTTCATATCGACAAAACTGCTCGTATAATATCGCATCTTCTTGCCGAGTCCGAACTCTATACATAAGATACAGCGCTTACACCATTGTTGCGCAACATTAACGCCGCACCGGCAGCCCCGATGCGGCGTGAAATTCACATGTTTGCAGTACCGCTACACGAACTGCTCGTCCTGTTGGACGGGAAACGTCACCGTGATGGTGGTCCCCACCCCCAACTCGCTTGACAGATCGAGCGAGGCGTGATGATACAGGGCGGCATGCTTGACGATAGCCAGACCCAGACCCGTTCCACCGCGCGCTTTAGAACGGCTCTTGTCAACGCGATAGAAACGCTCGAACACCTTACCCTGCTCCTCGGGCGCAATGCCAATACCCGTGTCGGCAACCGACAGATACGGGTGCCCGTCGTCGTTGGTTCCGCACCGTAACGTCACCGTACCGCCGGGCCGGTTGTAGCGAATGGCGTTGCTCGCCAGGTTATAGATGAGCTCGTCGATCAGGCGCGATACGCCTTCGACGACCACAGGCTTGGTCTCATGGCCTATCGCCACATTTGCCTGACGAGCGACCTGCTCAAGACGCTGCTCGACCGCATAGATAGCACGCGAAAGCTCAATGGGCTCCGTGGAGCCAATGGGCACCGCCTCGCCATCGCTCGCACGCTCGGCCTCATCCAAGTTCGAAAGCGTGAGGATATCGTTGACGAGCGCCGCCAAACGGCCCGCCTCACGGTAGATGCGGCCGCCAAAGGTGCGCAAATCGTCCTCACCCTCGACCATGCCGTTCGCAATGAGCTCGGCATAGCCCGAGATTGCCGTAAGCGGGGTCTTGAGCTCATGGGTGATATTGGCCGTGAACTCGCGGCGCATGCGGTCGTTGTCCGCCAGCACCGCCATCTGGCGCTTGAGCTCCTGGCGTTGCGACTCAATGCGCTCGAGCATGGGAACCATCTCGGCATAAGCATGCTCGTAGCTGCGGCGAGGATGGTCCAGATCGACCTCCTGCAACGGCTCAATGATGGCGCGGGACTCACGACGCGCCAAGAAAAACGAGAGCACCGCACCTGCCGCCGCAATGAGCAGCATCGGCGCCACGAGAGACATCAGAATCGCTGCAACGCCAGGTTGGGCTTGCGCCAAGCGAACAACCTGGCCGTTGTTAAGTCGGACGGCTCGGTACAGCATAATCTCGTCGAGCGTGGAGCTTGCACGCTCCGCAGAACCCGAGCCGCTCTCGAAAGCCTTGACGACCTCGGGACGATCGCCGTGATTGGGCAGCATAGAAGGCGATGCCTCGTTGTCGTAGGCAACCGACCCGTCTTTGTTGATCAGCGTGATACGCAAGTCCTCGCGATCGAGACTGCGCAGAAAGGCAATGGGCTCCTGCTGCTCATTGAGGGCAGCGGCAATAAGCTCGGTTTCCTGCGAAAGGTTGGCGCTCGTGGCATCTGCCAGGGTATTTTGCACAAAGAACGCGCCCAGCACCGTAAACGCCACGATAACCGCCATAGCGCACAGAAAAATCGTCGCGAACACGCGATGTGACAGGGTGCGTTTTCCCTGGGGGGCTAAGACCACGAGTTACTCCTCCGATGCGCTAGCCGCGCTGTCGACTCCTTCGGCATCGTCATCGGCCGTAGGCTCGGCCAGACGATAGCCCACGCCGCGCACGGTCTCTATGGCGCTCGCACGCTCGCCGAGCTTTTGGCGAAGCGTCTGCACATGCACGTCGACGGTGCGCGAACCGCCGTCGAAGTCCCAGCCCCATACGCTCTGCAGCAGCGACTCGCGGGTAAAGACCACGCCAGGTTTGCGCATGAGGTACTCGAGCAGGTCGAATTCGCGCAGCGTGAGCTTGAGCGATTCACCGGCAACAGTCACTTCGCGGTGGCTGGGCGAAAGTACGATATCGCCCACGCTGAGCACATCGCTCGCCTGCTTGACCATGCCGCCGCGGCGCAGCAGCGCACGGCAACGGCTAGCGAGTTCCATAAGCGAGAACGGCTTGGTCAGGTAATCGTCGGCACCGCCATCGAGCGCCATGACCTTGTCGAGCTCGGTGTCCTTGGCGGTGAGCATCATAATGGGCACCGTCGCCGTCAGGCGATCGGCACGCAGGCGACGCATAATCGCCAAGCCGTCGGTATCGGGCAGCATGATGTCGAGCAGCACAGCATCGGGCACCCGTCGCGCCACGGCGGCCTTAAACTCGCCATCGCACGAAAAGCCCTCGGCCTCGATTCCCTGCTTGCGCAGTGCGTAGACCGTCAAATCCCTGATGTTGTCATCGTCCTCGACGTAATAGATCATGTTGAACCCCTCTGCGGCCGGCATGACCGCATCTTAACCCTAAAGGCGCCTGCACTAGATGGTATCAGCCAAAACGGCCCGTCAAATAATCCGCCGTGCGCGGATCGGTCGGGTTTTTGAAGAGCTGAGCGGTGGGCGCATGCTCCACCAGCTCGCCCAGCAAAAAGAACGCAACCGAGTCGGAAATGCGCGCAGCCTGCTGCATGTTGTGCGTAACGACCACCAACGTGCAGGTCTCCTTGAGCTCGCAGGCCAGCTGCTCCACCACCAGCGTCGATACGGGGTCGAGCGCCGAGGTCGGCTCGTCCATCAGCAGAATGTCGGGCTGCACGGCCAGCGCACGGGCGATGCACAGACGCTGCTGCTGGCCGCCCGAAAGACCCAGACCCGATTCCCTGAGCTTGTCCTTGACCTCGTCCCACAGTGCGGCGCGTCGCAGGGAGTCTTCGACCAGCTCGTCGAGCGCGACGCGGTCGCGCACTCCCATGCCGCGAGGACCGTAGGCGACGTTGTCGTAGATGCTCATGGGAAACGGATTGGGGCGTTGGAACACCATACCCACGCGCTGGCGCAAGCGGCAGATATCGTAATCGCCCAGGATATTCTGGCCGTCGAGTGCAATCTTGCCTTCAATGCGGCAATCCTTGATACCGTCGTTCATACGGTTAAAGCAGCGCAGCAGCGTCGACTTTCCGCAGCCCGAAGGCCCGATGAACGAGGTGATCTGCTTGTCACGAATTTTGATGCTCACGTCCTTGAGCGCATGATGGTCGCCGTAAAACAGGTCAAGGCCTTCAACATCGATGCGCGTCGGCGAGGCGGCAAGGTCCTGCGCCGTGGGGCGAGTCGCATCCCCAACTTCGCGCTCGTGCGCGGCCTCGGCCTGCGCCTCTATGAGTTCCTCAAGCTCCGTAGGCTCCATCGCCGCAGCAGCCGTCATACCGCATACCTCCATATCGATATCAATTCAGCAGTATCGATAGTAGAAATCGCGGCTCATACGCACGTGAGCGCATTGTCAAGTGTTTGTAAGGGCACCTTGACTATTCCGCCGGCAACTCGATGGTAAATATCGTGTGCTCGGGCGTCGATTCGCACGCGATCGTGCCGCCGTGCGCTGTAACGATCTCCTTGGCGATGGCAAGGCCAAGCCCGGCGCCACCGCGATTGGTCGCACGTGCCGCGTCCAGGCGATAGAACTTCTCAAAGATTACCTTGAGCTTAGCCGCAGGAATCGGGTCACCATGGTTAATAAAGCGAATTCGCACGCCACCGTCATCTTGGCGCCCAGCCTCAATCGTGATGGTCGATCCTTCGTAGCTATAGGCGATGGCGTTTTTCATGATGTTGTTGAACACGCGAGCCATCTTGTCGCCATCCACAAGTACCGTCAGATCCTCGCGCACATCAACTTGGACATCTTTGTGCTGCTCGTTGAGAATGGGATAGAACTCATCGGCCACCTGCGCCAGTAGCAATCCCAGGTCGACGTAGCCGCGCGTAAGCACAATATCGTGGAAGTCAAAGCGCGTGATATCAAAGAACTCCTCAATAAGCGCATCGAGTCGGTGCGCCTTGTCGAGCGCCACGCCCGTAAAGTGTGCGCGCTGCTCAACCGGCAGGTCGGGTGCCTCCTGCAACAGCGAGAGGTAGCCCACCACGCTGGCAAGCGGTGTGCGCAGGTCATGCGCCAAGTATGTGACCAAGTCGTCCTTGCGATGCGACTCGTCGCGTAGGGCCTGCTGCACCTTACGCTCGCGATCGCGCACGCGGTTGAGCGCACCCTCGACCTCCAGGAAGTCGCCGTCGATGTTATCCCAGGCGTCAGGATGATCGATCAGGCGGTCCTGAATACGGGCGGCAAGCACGCGGTCGGAATGCCGCTCACCCTGCTCATAGCCCTGGTAGTACAGAGCGCGGCCGCAAAAGAACAGGACGCACACGGCGAGCGCCAAGACAAAGCCAAGCATGTTGAATACAAAGCCGGCATCGAACAGCACCGGTCCCTCAATGCCACCGAGCGCCATGGCGCCGATCGCCAGCGTCATGGCCCACGCGGCACCGCCGATCACCACGCAACGGCGCACGATTTCAAAGCGATCGATCAGCAAGAAGCCAAGAAGTAGCACCGCCAAGATACCGGTGATGTTACCAATGCCGATCAGCAGCAGACTCAGCAAAAAGAGCAGCACCGTCGCAAGCGCGCGATTATCGACGACCGCCCTTACATATTCAAAGAGCCGATCGGGCACCTCAAACGCCTGCTTATCGTCTTTTGTCATGTCCATGTCCTCGCTAACAAAGGCGTTATTCGATGATATAGCCGACGCCCCAAACGTTTTTAATAAAACGCGGCTTCTGAGCGTCGTCACCATTCTTTTCGCGCAGGTGACGAATGTGCACCATCACCGTATTGTTGGAGCCGGGCATAAAGTCCTCGTTCCACACCGCGCGGAACAGGTCCTCCACGGGCACCACGCTGCCGCGATGCTCGGCCAGATACAGCAAGATGGAATACTCGATGGGCGTGAGGCGCACCGGCGCACCGTCCACCGTCACGGAGCGAGCGTCACGGTTGATCTCGAGGCCGTCGAGCTGGAGGGTCGGCGACTCGGTCGCCTGCGCGCGGCTGCCGTAGCTGGTGTAGCGGCGCAGCTGAGCATGAACGCGCGCGATGAGCTCCAGCGGGCGGAACGGCTTGACCACGTAATCGTCCGCGCCAAGCGAAAGGCCTTCGATCTTATCCTGCTGGGCATCGCGTGCCGTCAACATAATTACGGGATAGGTATGGCTGGCACGGATGGTACGCAGCAGCTCAAAGCCGTCGATATCGGGCAGCATGACATCGAGCAGTGCCAGGTCAAACTCTTGCTCCAGAATTGCCTTGGCCGCATCGGCCCCGCTGTAGGCGATCTGGACGTCAAAGCCCTCCTTTGTAAGGTAGATACCAACCAGGTCGGCGATGGCCTTCTCGTCATCAACTACCAGTATGCGCTCGTTCATGCGTGCTCCTCTCGCGCTCCATTATGCCCGAGGCGGCGCCCGCCACACACAACAAGCGCGGGCGATTAAGTCGACCTTAAGCACCCTTGCGCCCATTCGAGCGCGGATGCGGGCCATGCGCGCACGCAACGATCGTCGCGGCCGGCAAACGATATACTCTAGTGCCAGAAGAGACCATCCCGTCGAAAGCGAAACCTGTGAAGTCCCTCACCTCTTTTGCAAAGCGCTCCGCCCAACTTGCCGCCGGCTTTGTCTGCGCTATCGCTTTTGCTGTCGGCATGCCCACCGTCGCCGGCGCCCAAGTGCTCATGACCGACAACGTTTGCGGCAAGACCGCCGATGCTCGTGGCATCACGGTCGAAAACCTGCCCGATATCGAGGCAACGAATGCCCTTGTTATGGGCAAGGACGGCACCGTCTACTATGGACGCGGCGCCGATGAACAGGTCAAGATCGCCTCGATCACCAAGGTCATGACCGCAATCCTGACCGTCGAAAACTGCAAGATGGACGAGAAGGTCACGGTGAGCAACGCTGCCGCCACCGTAGGCAACTCGACTGCCGGCCTGCTCGAAGGCGACGAGCTCACCGTGGAGCAGGCACTACGCGGCCTGTTGATCCCCTCGGGCAACGACGCCGCCACCGTGCTTGCCGAGTACGTAGGCAAAAAGATCGACCCCAAGACCAAAGACGCCGAGGCAACCTTTGTGAAGGCCATGAACGAGCGCGCCAAAAAGCTCGGCTGCACCGGCACGGTCTTTGAGAACCCACACGGCCTGGACTTTGATGAGTGGGCCGGCGACATGCACTCAACCGCACATGACGTGGCACTGATGATGCGGGAGGCCATGAAAAACGATACGATTCGCGAAGTCGTCGCGAGCGAGGATTCTTGGATTGAGGTCACGGGCGCCGATGACTCAGACCATTCGCATTCCATGGACACGCACAACGTTTTGCTCGGTCAGGACGGAAACATTGGCGGCAAGACCGGCACCACCGACGACGCGGGCTATTGCTTTACGAGCGCCTACAACCGCGACGGCGACGAGGTCTACACCGTTATTTTGAACTCCACAACCAACGATCAGCGCTTTACCGATACGGCGACCCTTGCCAACTGGTACTACGGTCACAAGGTGACGGTCGCAATTGCCAATACACAGGAGAAGACCGCCAACGGCAACCCGCTTATGGCGCGCATTGGCCAAACCGACTGGACGGATAAGACGATCGATGCCACGCTCGCCGACCCCGCCGCACAGGCAACAGTGTTCTCACTCGCCGGCGAAGTGACCGAAAAGGTTAGCTACGATGACCTTTCGGGCACGGTGCATGTTGGCGATAAGGTGGGCAGCGTTACGCTTAAGCAGGACGGCACCAAGATTGCCGTCATGGACCTGGTTGCCGACGAGGAAGGAACGGGGCCCAATCCCATCGAGTGGCTGCTCGTGAAGCTCGACCGCCTGGGCCGCCGCATCGACAACCGCCCGCTCACAGCCGAGAGCGAGACCGTAGCCAAGGCTCCCAAGATGTAGGGCCAAAGCGTTATCACATCGAACCAAAATGAGGCGTCCAACGGGGCGCCTCATTTTTTGAGGGTTCGAATCCCCAGCTGCCTTTCTTGATAATAAAAAAGGGCCCCGAATGGGACCCTTCTTTAAAGTCAAACTGGCGGAGAGCTGGGGATTCGAACCCCAGATGCCCTTTTGGGGCATACTCGCTTAGCAGGCGAGCACCTTCGGCCTCTCGGTCAGCTCTCCGTAACAGCCGTTCTATAGTAACCAAACAGTCGAGGATGGGCAAGAGGGAATTTGGAGCGATTCCATTTTTACCTTTCCCGTACCGCCTCCAACAAATAGTCGCGCATATACGGAATTGCAAACGAAACACAGCCATAGCCCGCAGGCTCAATCAGTCCCGTATCGATCAGACGTTTGCGATACGACCCGACTTTATTCGCCGCCAATCCCATCTTTTTGGCAATATCACCGTTCGTAATCTCGCCGCCTTCGCATTGCGCCATCGCCGTGAGATATTGAAACTGCCGCTCCGATACCCTGCGCAGCGCGGGGGCAATCACCATGGCATTGAAACTATCAAGAGCTGCCTGGACACCCTTGCGAGCTGCCTCTTCACTCACGCTCTCCGACCCGCTGCGCGCAGCAACCTGCCAAGCGTAATATCCGACCAACTGGACCATAAAGGGATAGCCTGCCGAGGCCTTTGTTAAAAGCTCAGCAACGCCTTCGTCGAGTTCCTTGCCCGCACGCCTCATCGTATCCTCAAACGATCCGCCGACTTCAAAATCTGAAAGCCGCGTGAGTTCGATATGCTTCGCCCTCTGAAGGAACGCCAACGTATCATCCACCACCACGCCATCCACCGATGTTGGCAAGCCGGCGAATGCAAAAGCGACATTCGCCCCTTGGCGAATCAAAAGCTGCATCTCATTGCCCAGCTCGCGCATTTCCTCAGTTGAGGCATCCTGAATCTCGTCGAGCGTAATGAGCAGACCTCCGCGCTTCGCGGCATCGTACATTGCCTCGCCCAGATGAGATGCCGACTTCGATACCTCAACGGAGCCAAGGCTGACTCCTAGAATTGATGGGGAAATCGACATTGACTCAAGACGAACATTTCGCTGTAGAGCCTCGAGGATTCTACTGCAAAAACCGGCATTCGAGGCGACGTCAACAACCTCGAATCCTTTTTTTCGCGCAAGATCACCCAATGCATTGAGAAGCACCGTTTTACCTGTGCCTCGGACGCCCGAGATGCGCATGAGTCGATCGGGAGCACCAGGACCATTCTCAAGGGCCTCGGCAAAATCATCCAAAACAGCGTCACGTCCGATAAGCTCAGGCGGATTCATGCCCGCCGTTGGCTTAAAGGGATTAATGGCTTTCGACATTCGACCCTCCTCTGCTAGTTTTAACAACTTTAACAAAGTTTAGCAACTTTAGCAGAGTTTAACAGTTTTAGCAGGCTCGGCGGCTTTATGCCTTACCGATTCTGTCGGGTCCTCCCGCCCGCGCCGATACAAATAGCGCGGTGCGGCCCCTCTATACCGCCCCTACCCCAGCGAGCGGTTGAGGGAGCCGAGCTCATCGTTGCCCATGGTGCGCCACATTTGATAGATACAGCCGCGCGCCAAGAAAAAGAAACCGTTATCGACGAGTTGCACGGCGGCATCCGCGAGTTGATTGGTCACGGCGGGCACCGGCGGCAGCTCAAGACCTGCCTTGTGGATGGTCGCGACAGCCTCCTCAAACGTGGGCGGTTTGATGACGCCCATCTCGTTCATAAGGCCCTGCATTTCCTCCTGCGCACTGCCGCCCGACTCCTCGCCGCGCGGCACTAGGCGGTAGCACGCCAGCGCCAGCTCGAGCTGGTCGCAGTTCCAGTAGGCGAATGCCAGGCGATAGAACAGGTAACCGATCGAAGGCCGGTCGCTGGCAATGCGCAGGCCGTGGCGCGCTACCTCGATAATCTCGTCATAGCGCTCCAGGCGTGCTAGCACGTTAATCAGGGCAAAGTGAGACTGCATGGACGAGCGCGCCAAATCGTAGAGACGACGCACCTCGGGCAGTGCACGCTCAAAGTCCTCTTGTTCGGCGTAAAAGCTGCAGATCTCGTGCTGGGCAAAATACAGCGCATCGGGAGCGCGAAGGATACGCACGGAACGGTCCTCCTCCATCACCGGCAGCACCATGCGCACCAGCTGGTTGTCGCAGAACTGGGTCTGCACTGGGCCCGTCGCCAAAAGCTCAGCAACCGTACACTTGGCTTCCAGCTCCTCGACAAGGCGAGAAAAGCCCTCGAAAGCACCAGCTCGGTCAACTTTGGATTGCTCGCGCAGCTCGACGACACGGGCGACATACGGATCGTTGTCCTCCTCCATGACCTCAAGCTCGTCAGCCGTATCAGCGAGCAGTAAATCGCGAAGCGCAGGCGGCAATGGACGATGGTCATCACGTGGTCGGGCGTGAACCTCTGCAGGCTCAATCATGTCCGGCGTATCTGCCTCATATGCCTCGAGCAAATGCTTGCAGGGCATGTCGTCCATATCCATGCTCTCAAGATCCTTGGCGACAGAAACGCAATCGGCCAGATAGGCCGCACGGCCAAAGGAATACGTTTCAACAACGCGCTCGCCCTGCTCGCCGTCGGGAGCCGCAATCTGCACGTAGCAGCGCGTGATGCGAGCGCCCGAAGCAAAGCAAGCCGCTGCGAGTGTAAGCGCAATACGCGCATCGTGCTCAGTGGCCCATGTTGCGCGCTTAGGCTCATCTACCTCGCGCCAGGCGTCATCTTGAGCATCGTATTCGCGCTGCGGCATAGCATCGACAACCGTGCGGCCAAATCGCACCAGCATCATGCCCTCGGCAACGTTCGCTCGATAGGTGTAGTCGAGCCGCGTGACCACGTTGAGCGCTTCTACGATACGTGCAAAGCGGGTGCGAACGTCCCACTCGCCACCCGGCTGGCACGCAACCGTCCCCGGCTTGGCCCACGGGTTGTCATTTGACAGCGTTTCGAGCAAGCGAGGAACGTCGTTTGTCGTCTTGCTGATATGCCATAGGTCAAAGAGCGAGCAGCCCTCAAAGCTTGGCGACGAGGCAACGGGGCCCAACCCTGCCCCAATACGCTCAAGGATGCCCGATAGGCGGTTCAGGCGGCACTCGACGGCAAGCAGGGTATCGATCTCGTCCTGGTCCAGCAGGCTACGGTCAAAATTGAGATAAAAGAGCCTCGAGCGATCGATGCGCGCCAGGCTCATTTCGGTTTTGGCCGCGATGGTGCGCAGGCGAGGCAGATTAACTTCGCCCATCAAAGCGGCGGCATAGCGCTCGATGCCACTTGGATTATCTGTATGGTCAATGCGGTAGAGCAACGTTTCGATTGCATCGGGCAGCGGCGTGGAATCAAAACCCAGCAGTACCTCAACCGGCTCGGGGAGTTTTACAAGTTTGATCTTGTCGACGGCATTTTTCATGCCTTCATCGAGGCCGTCACCGTCTGCCGAGCTTGAGACGGAGTTTTCAGAATCGGCGAATATCACGTAACGCAAGAACATCGAGGCCATGAACTCGCCGTAGCGAAGGCTGCGCGTCGAATTCCACGTCTCGCGATCGGATTGTTCGCGCATGGTGCCTTCGGGAGAGCCGATGACTCGCGCCCGGGGGTACATCGTCCCATCAGTACCCCTGACCGCAATCTCACCGATGCTGGAATCGGACTCGTCAAGAATCAGTTGCATGTCGGGATCGTCGGGCAGCGATTCCTCGTTAACGGAACGGTCCACCTTATAGACCTCACCCGAAACGCTCACGTAGCCCAAAAGCGACACATGGCTTTTGCCGACGAATTCAACGACATAGCATGATTCATGCGGGTCCTCGCCAAAGAGCTTCCAAACCACGCCATACGAGCGTCCCGCAGGCTGCTCGGGCATGGCCGGAAAGCGCTTTTTGGGATCGAGAAACCTGAGCTTGTATGTCGGACGCTCTGCCACGAAATATCACCCTGATCGGTCGTCTAAAGAAAGAGCGCGCCGCGGGCTCACCGAGGCGCATACTCGAAATCTTACACGAGTCGATGAGAAATAATCCCCTTTGACCGAGGTCCGAATCCATGCGGCGCCTACCTAAAAGAAAAGCCCCCGTTGCCGGAGGCTTTCAATTTCAATTGGTGCGGCGTATAGGATTCGAACCTATGACGTTCTGATTCGTAGTCAGACCCTCTATCCAGCTGAGGTAACGCCGCGACTTGTTGATTATTATGCACATGGACTGAATATAGGTCAAGCAATTTTTCGAAAAAAGTTATCAAATTTGATTTTTACTCATTTACGTCGATTGATGAGATCTTCAATCGCTCTATATAAGAAAAGCCCCCGTTTCCGGAGGCTTAAAACTCAATTGGTGCGGCGTATAGGATACCGCGCATCCGCTGCGCGGATCCGCACCGGCTTCGCCCGCCTGCCGGCGGACTCGCCCGCTCGCTGAAAACGCTCCGCGTTTTCTTGACGCTCGCGCCTCGACCGAGGTTCGAATCTCCGCAATGCCCCCGTAAAGGAAAAGCCCCCGTTTCCGGAGGCTTAAAACTCAATTGGTGCGGCGTATAGGATTCGAACCTATGACGTTCTGATTCGTAGTCAGACCCTCTATCCAGCTGAGGTAACGCCGCAACGCACGGATTATTATGCACGTGAGCCCTCGATGGGTCAAGCAACAATTTGGAAAATTTTTACGGAGCGCTGATTAAGTTGTCGCGCTGATCCGCACCGGCTTCGCCCGCCTGCCGGCGTGCTCGCCCGCTCGCTACGGACGCTCCGCGTCCGCTTCACGCTCGCGCCTCGACCGAGGTTCGAATCCATGCAGTGTTTACGTAAAAGAAAAGCCCCCGTTGCCGGAGGCTTTAAGTTTAATTGGTGCGGCGTATAGGATTCCGCGTATCCGCTTCGCGGATCCTCACCGGCTCCGCCCGCCTGCCGGCGGACTCGCCCGCGGGCTAAAAACGCTCCGCGTTTTCTTGACGCCCGCGCCTCGACCGAGGTTCGAATCCATGCGGCGTCCGCCTAAAAGAAAAGCCCCCGTTGCCGGAGGCTTTCAATTTCAATTGGTGCGGCGTATAGGATTCGAACCTATGACGTTCTGATTCGTAGTCAGACCCTCTATCCAGCTGAGGTAACGCCGCAGCGCAACACATATAAAACCACTTTAGTTCGTTAGAGTCAAGCAAAATCTCAAACTTTTTTCGCGCGATCCACAATTTGTTACGCTGCGCCACGAGCATCAGCGCTTTTCGTGCGATCGATTGGCTTTTCGATCACATCGAACCCGGCGCCAAGCTCCCCCAGAAGCGACCGCACCCGTTGGGCACAGTCGTAGTCGGCAAACGAGATGCTCAGCATTCGGGCCACCTGATTAGAAGTTCCAACACCATAGAAGTGCTCAAGGACAACAAGCGCCTCATGCGCCACAAACGTCTCGACCACATGCGGCGACTCCTCATAGCACCATTGCGTCAATGGCCCCTCACTCGTCTGCCGAACCACCAAGCCACCCATACCCGACGGCTCGCACGTTACCAGCAGGTGCTCCCCGCCCTCATCGCTCTGGAACAAAACAACCCGCTCGTCGAACAGCTCCATCACATCCCCTTTCTCTTGCTCTTAGCTAGCAAAAGCATAGCAGGTAAATGGCTGTATACAGAACGTTTGTTCGTGTGTTTTCTATCAAGCTGTCCGCACGGCATGGTATAGCCGTACACAAAAAGGGCGCCCCTAAAAGGAGCGCCCTCGCAAATCGCCTATGCAGCTAGCTTACGCGACCGGCTCGATCTTCTCGAGGCCGCCCATGTAGGGACGCAGAACCTCGGGGATCGTGATGGTGCCGTCGGCGTTCTGGTAGTTCTCCAGAATGGCAGCCATGGTACGACCAGCCGGCAGGCCGGAACCGTTAAGGGTGTGCAGGTAGCGCGAGCCCTTGAAGTTCTCGGGGTCGCGATACTTGATGTTGGCGCGACGGGCCTGGAAGTCGCCGCAATTGGAGCAGGAGCTGATCTCCTTGTAGGCGTTGTAGCTCGGCAGCCAAACCTCGACGTCGTAGGTCTGACGGGCAGAGAAGCCCAGGTCGCCGGTGCACAGGCTAATCACGCGATACGGCAGGCCCAGCTGCTGCAGCAGGTACTCGGCCTCGGCGGTCATGCTCTCGAGCTCCTCGTCGGACTCCTCCGGCTTGGCAAACTTGACCATCTCAACTTTGTCGAACTCGTGCTGGCGAATGATGCCGCGGGTGTCGCGACCGGCGGAACCGGCCTCCTCGCGGAAGCAGGGGGTGAAGGCAGTGTAGCGGCGAGGCAGAGTGTCGGCGTCCAGAACCTCACCGGCATGCAGGTTAGTCAGTACGACCTCGGCGGTAGGGATCAGGAAGTTGTCGCCCGAGACGTGATAGGCGTCGTCCTCAAACTTGGGCAGCTGGCCCGTACCGAACATGGTCTGACGCTTGACGACGATGGGCGGCCACCACTCCTTGAAGCCACGGCTCGTGTGCGTGTCCAAGAAGAAGTTGATAAGGGCGCGCTCCAGGCGGGCGCCGGCGCCGCCGAGAACGGTGAAGCGGCTGCCGGAAAGCTTGTTGCCACGCTCGAAGTCGAGGATGTCCAGATCGGTGCCCAGATCCCAGTGCGGCTTAAAGTCGAAGTCGAACTCGCGTGGGGTGCCCCAGCGGCGACGTTCGATGTTCTCGTCCTCGTCCTTACCGTACGGGGTGGCCTCGCACGGAATGTTGGGCAGGTGAGACATGAAGTCGTACTGCTCCTGCTCAAGAGCGGTACGGCGCTCGGCCAGACCGTCGATCTTCTCGTTGACGGCGCGTACGGCCTCCTTGGCGGCCTCGGCCTCGTCCTTCTTGCCCTCCTTCATCAGGGCGCCAATCTTCTTGGACTCGGCGTTGCGCGTGGCCTGGAGCTCCTCGACCTCGGTGATGACGGCACGACGCTCGTCGTCGAGCTCAAAGAACTTCTCGCGATCCCAAGACGTCTGGCGGTTAGCCATAGCGGTATCGATGGCATCGGGATTCTCGCGAACAAACTTGATATCAAGCATTAGATCCTCCGGCGATATACATTCCATTTAGGTTGCAACCTTGTACATGTATGGGCAAGTATATACTTATGAGCGTTTACGACCCAACTCAACTACGCAAGAAGGCACCCAATGGACGCAGTTTTTTCCTTTTTGTTTGGCACCCGCACCGGTTTTGCCATCCTTTTCGCCGGCGGCATCCTGCTATTTGCGATTCTTGCCTTTGTAATGGAGAAGCGCACCCATAAGATGTATGTCGACCGCGGCCCCAAGTCCGAGGATGAAGAAGACAGCTTCTGGGACTAACCTGCCAAAAAAAGACAGGCTTATTTTGGCAGGTTTTATCTGAGCAAACGCAAGCGCCCCGCAACTGGAATTGAGCCAGTTGCGGGGCGCTTTTTGCTCAAGGTACAAAACTGCAGGAAAACCCTGCCAAAATAAACCTGTCCCTTATTGGTCAGTTTACTGGAGAGTAGCGTCGATGGCCTTGACCAGGGCGCTGCGCATGCCGGCGTCCTCGAGCGCGACGACGCCCTTGATGGTAGCACCGCCGGGCGAGCACACGGCATCCTTCATCGCTGCGGGATGCTGACCGGTTGCAAGCTGCAACTTTGCCGTACCCAGCACCATCTGGCTCACAATGCGATAGGCATCGGTGCGCGGAATACCGTGTTTGACAGCCGCATCGCCCAGAGCCTCGATCGCCATGGCGACAAACGCCGGGGCGCAACCGCCCACGGTACCGCCCACAAACAGCAGACTCGAATCGAGCTCGACCACCGTGCCAAGCTTTCCGAGCAGACCGAGCACCGTGACACGCTGCTCATCGCTAAGCGTGGAAGCCTTCTCGCAGGCGATAACGCCCTCGCCCACCGAAACCGGCGTGTTGGGCACCGTCGAGATATGAGCGACACCTGGCAGGACCTGTTCCCACTTGACACTATCCCAGGTCCAGGCGACCGAAAGGACGACCTTGTCGGCAAGCGCATCCTTGAGTGGAGCGAAGACCTTCTCAATCATGTACGGCTTGACCGCCGCAACCACGATATCGGACGCGGCAACAACCTCCGCCGCATCGTGGCAGGCAGCCATGCCCCGCGCCTCGCAACGCTCAACCAGAGCATCGTAGCGGCCTGCGCAAGCGCACATGTCGCCCGCGGCCACGCCGGCGGCAATCCAGCCATCGGCCATAGCGCTCGCCATATTGCCAAAACCGACAAATCCGATCTTCATATCACACAGTCCTCTCAGACACGCTCTTCAAAACGAAAGCTATTGTCCCACGCCATTGTTTCGTATTGCCGACCTATTTGTGATACGGCTCGCCACGGCTGATCTTGCAGGCGCGGTAGATTTGCTCCAGCAGCACCACGCGCGCCAAGTTATGCGGCAAGGTAATGCGTCCAAAGCTGAGCATCTCGTCGGCTCGTGCGCGCACGTCATCGCTCACGCCGTCCGATCCGCCAATCACAAAGGCGATGTCGCTGCTGCCTCGCAGCATAAGATCGTCGAGCCTCGCCGAAAACTCCTCGCTCGAGCGCTCTTTGCCCTCAATGGCCAGCAGGATCACATGCGCTCGAGACGGCAGGGCAGCAAGAATTGCCGCCCCCTCCTTGTCGCGCGCGGCATCCACACCGCCCGCCTTGGCCGGATCGATATCGGCAACCTCACGCATATCTACCTTGGCATAGGCGCCTAGGCGTTTGGTGTATTCGGCACACGCGTCCTTCCAAAAGCGCTCTTTGAGCTTGCCAACGCAAACAACGGTATATTTCACGCGCGTCTACTCCTTCGACTCGTTCTGAACTTTGCCGGCGGTCAGCATCTGCTCGAACATCGAGGCCGACTGTGAGAAATCGCTCGGCAGCACGACCGTCGAGGTTTTGCCCGTGCGAGCGAACTCCGTCATCATCTCGGACCACTGCGTAAACATGAACAGCTGGTTGGCCTCATCGTTGCCGACGCCCGTCTCCTGGATAATCTCGAGCGAGTCCTTGATGCCCAGCGCGATGGCTTTGCGCTGGTTGGCGATGCCTTCGCCTGCCTTTTCCATCGCCTCGGCCTCGGCGGTCGCCTCGGTAACGCGCTTGATGCGATCGGCCTCGGCGAGCTCCTGCGCAGCGGCGCGCTTTCGCTGGGCGGCGTTGATGTCGTTCATGGAGTTCTCGACCTCGGTCGGCAGCGCGATCTTGGTGATAAGTGTCGACACGAGGGTGAAGCCGTAGGCGGCCATCTGCTCGGACACGGTGGCGTTGACGTCCTTGGCGATATCGTCTTTTTTGGCAAAGACCTCATCGAGCGTGTAGACGGGGATGGAAGAGCGCAGGGCATCGGTGATGAAGTCACGCATTTGGTCGACGGGCTCCTGCAGCATGTAGTAGCTCTTGTAGATGCCCGAATCTGCCGGGCCGGCGCCCATGTCATAGCTCACGTGGTACTGAGCAGAGACCTCAAGGCCGATAGTCACGTTGTCCTGGGTCTTAACGTCGATGCCAAAGCCGTTTTTCATGGTGCGCAGACTCACCGTGGCGGCTTTGCGGTCGATCACGGGCACCTTCATGTGGAAGCCCGCGTTGACGATGCGGTTGAACTTGCCCAGACGCTCGATGATCACAGCATGCTGCTGTTCAACGACATAGCAGGCGTTGGGGAGCAGTAGCAACAAAATGATGATGGGAAGTAGAAGGCTCGTAAGGGTAGCGATGATACCGGACAACAGCATGGTTTCTCCTCTGATAGGCACGCGTTGGGACTAGGATACCCGCACGAAGCAGCTGTGTGACACCAACAAGAGGACCCGTGGTCAAAAAAGGCCAAATATGAGTACTGTTACCAGTTTAGTAACAGCGTATTTGGGTCAAAATCGCCTCTTTGAACCCGAGGTCTATCGAATTTACTTCGTCTTGTCTCAAGATTGGGCCAAATTAGCGTACATCTGTTGCGCAAAATGAGCAAAAATGGCTTCGTGAAATGTCTCTATTTTCGTGCCAGTACTCATATTTGCCACTTTTTGACCACGGGGGTATCTACCGCGCGAAATCAATAGGTCAAATCTGCCAAAAACGGCCCGTAACAAAAAAGCTCCCATTGCTGGGAGCTCTTTCATTTAATGGTGCGGGCGAAAGGACTTGAACCTTCATGGGGTTGCCCCCATACGGACCTGAACCGTACGCGTCTGCCAATTCCGCCACGCCCGCGTGCAGGAATTAGAATAACGGAGCGCCACCGCGAACGCAAGAACTATTTTTGAAAAAGTTTGCAGGCATTTTCCCAGGCGGCTCGAGCAACTGCTTCAGCGTCCTCGCCGGTACGATCGACGCGGTCGTTGACCAGCGCGTTTGCTGTGATGGAAATCACTGCAGGCTCGCACTCAAGACCGCGAATGGGCTCCGGCGCCATATAGGGACAATCCGTCTCGAACAAAATACGGTCGAGCGGGGTCGCCGCAAATGCCTCGCGCACGTCGTCGTTGCGCTTAAAGGTAGCCGCGCCGCCATAGGCGATGTAACAACCCAAATCCACAAAGCGCTCCATCGTGGCTCGGTCCTCGCCAAAGCAGTGCAGTACGCAACCGGCCTGGGGCACGCCGACCTCGTGCAACACGTTGTAGGCGTCCACATGCGAGGTGCGCTCCTCGTCCGTATCCTCATGACGCAGATGCAGCTCTACCGGCACATTGCGGCGTACGGCGACCTCGAGTTGGCGCGCCATACAGTCGATCTGCACGTCGTGGGGCGCCGGCGCGATATCGTCGTCATAGTCCATGTGGTAATCCAGACCGATTTCGCCAATACCGGCGCATAAGGGATCATCGAGTGCGGCAACGACCTGTGCGTGAACGTCGTCGGTATAGTCCGGTGCGCCATAGGGATGCACGCCGGCAAGATACTTGATCTGCGGGATATCCCGCATCGGCAGGATCTCGCGAACCAGCCAGTCGCTATAGTCCGCCACGCTGCGCTTATCGGCAATGGGGTCGAAGACCGTCACCAACAAGTCAATGCCCGCTTCCTTGGCGCGCGCGAGCGTCTCGGGCACTTCCTTGCTCCAAAATGAGAGCAGGTGCGCATGCGTATCGGCAAGCGGCGCCAGCGGCACCGGGCAGGCCACCGTTTTCTTCTTTTTGGTAAACGTCACGCGTTCGACATTAGGCGTCATGGGAAAGCTCCTGAGCCAAGCGGACAAAGGCGGCAACGTCGAGCGTCTCGGCGCGCGTGGTAGGTGCGATACCGCAGGCCTCAAAGGCGGCGTCGAGCGCGTCCTTGGCAAAGCCGTTGGCGCTCATGGAGTTGCGGATCGTCTTGCGACGCTGAGCAAACGCGGCGTCGATCACACGGGCCACAAACTCGCGGTCGATGCCCTCGGGTACCACGCCGTCAACGCGATCGATGCGTACTACGGCAGAATCCACATGCGGCGCCGGCATAAAGCAGCGCGGCGGCACCTCAAAGCGCCCCGTCACCTGCGCATACAGGCCGAGCTTTGCCGTGTAGCCGCCATAGGTCTTGTTGCCCGGCGTTGCGGCAATACGATCTGCAACTTCCTTTTGCACCATGACGACGGCGCGCTTAAGTGCGGGCATCGTCTGGAAGAATTGAAGGATGATCGTTGCCGCCACGTTATAGGGCAGATTCGCGACAAACACCGTGGGTTCACCACCGGCGACCTGCTCAACCTGCTCCGGGCACACCTTGAGCGCATCGCCCATGATAAAGCGGAAGTTGGCATAGTCGGCGGCGTGGGCGTCAAGCACCGGCTCAAGCTCGGGATCGGCCTCAATCGACGTAACGCACGCCGCCTCCTGCAGCAGGGCCAACGTCAGCGTGCCGCAACCCGGGCCGACCTCGAGCACGCGCTCATCGCCCGTAAGCTGAGCGAGCTCACAGATACGTTCGATCACATGGTTGTCGATCAGGAAGTTTTGGCCCAGGCGATGCTTGGTCGCAAGGCCAAACTCCTCTAGCAGCTCCCTGGTTGCCGTGGGGTTTGCCAAAGGCGAAGTTGTCATGGTTGCCTCCTTAACATGGTGGCTGCATCGTAAAGCAAAAGGGCATGGACCGTTGCGGCCATGCCCTTACATCTAAACAGCAAATTGCCGATATGGCGCGCAGCGTCTTAGCCCAGACGCGGGAACAGCGGCTCGCCCTTCTCGACGGGCTGACCACCGGCAAGCAGGCCCCAAGTGCAGATGCCCTTGAGGTCGTCGCTCGCAGCCTCGTCCTCGCAGGACAGGCGGCGCAGGGCCTCGGCAGAAGTCTGGGGCATGAGCGGCATCAGCAGGTGAGCGGCGATGCGGATGGCCTCGAGCAGGTTGTAGATCACAAATGCCAGCTCGTCGGCCTTGACCTCGTCCTTGGCAAGCGCCCAAGGCTCGGAGTCCTCGATGTAGTGGTTGGCGGCATGGATGAGCTCCATGACCTCGTCCTTAGCTCCACCGTAATCGAGCACGTCCATCTTGGCCATGTAGCGATCGACCAGGCCATCGGCAATTTTTGCCAGCGGGTTGTCGAACGCATCGAACGATGCGGGCTTGGCGGGCGCGCAACCGTCAAAGTACTTGCCGCTCATGTTGAGCGAACGCGAGATAAGGTTGCCCCAGCTGTTGGCCAGGTCGGCGTTGTAGACCTGCTCCATGCGCTCGAAGCTGATGGCGCCGTCGGTGCCGGGCACCACGTCGGTCATAAAGTAGTAGCGATAGCCCTCGACGCCCAGCATGTCGATAACGTCCTGCGGAGCAATGGCGTTACCGCGGCTCTTGGACATCTTCTCGGCCTTGCCGGTCTCGGCATTACGCACGGTCAGGAAGCCATGAGCAAAGACGTGCTCGGGCAGGGCCTCGCCGATGGCCATGAGCATGGCGGGCCAAATGACGCAGTGGAAGCGGATGATGTCCTTACCCACGATGTGGAACTGCGCGGGCCAGCGATAGGCCAGCTCGGCACGGGCCTCGTCGGTGTCGACACCGTAGCCGACGGCCGTCATATAGTTGAGCAGCGCGTCGAACCACACGTAGGTCACGTGGCCCTCGTCAAACGGGACTTGAATGCCCCAGTCAAAGCTCGTACGGCTCACGGAAAGGTCGTTGAGGCCGCCTTCGACAAAGCTGCGCACCTCGTTCATGCGGAACGCAGGCTCAACAAAATCGGGGTGCTCGTCATAGAGCTTGAGCAGCTTGTCCTGGAACGCAGAGAGCTTAAAGAAGTAGGACTCCTCCTGCACGCGCTCGAGCGGGCGGTGGCAATCGGGGCACAGGTGCTGGCCGACGCTGCCGTACTCTTCGTCGCCCTTCTGGACCTGCGTATCGGTAAAGTAGGTCTCGTCAGGCACGCAATACCAGCCGTCGTAGCTGCCCTTATACAGGTAGCCGGACTCCTTCATGCGCTCCCACAGGTACTGCACGGCGTGATGCTGGCGCGGCTCGGTGGTACGAATGAAGTCGTCGTTGGAGATCTCGAGCTTGCTCCAAAGCTCCTTGAAGTGCGGAGCCTGGCTGTCGGTCCACTCCTGCGGCGTCATGTTGTGCTTGGCTGCAGCCTCGGCGACCTTCTCGCCGTGCTCGTCCATGCCAGTCAGGAACTTGACGTTATAGCCAGCGGAGCGACGATAGCGAGCCTGGACGTCGGCGATGATGGTGGAATAAGCCGTGCCCAGATGCGGATCGGCGTTGACGTAGTAGATGGGCGTCGTGATAAAGAACGAAGGCTTGCTTTGATCCATGGGGTTTGTCCTCCAGAAAAACGTTGCATACAGGGGATGATTCTAGCGCAAGGGCTGGATATCCTCCATCTATTGCATATCGAGCACCATGGCATAGACATCGCGCTTGCGGCGCGAGTACTTCTGTGACAGGCGCTTTGCCACCGCGGAGGCGGGCTCCCCCTCCTCGAGCGCGGTGCGAATGTCCTCGCGCAGGGCTTCGTCGGGGTCGGCCGCCGCAGTGCCAACCGGCACGATGCCGGCCTCCTCGTCCTCACTTGGCGGCGCGATGACCAGCGCGATCTCGCCCTTTACCTCGCCACGGGCACGCAGCTCCTCGGTTATCTGGGCGGCGGGTCCGCGCAAGACTTCCTCGTGCAGTTTGGTGAGCTCGCGGCAGACGGCGACATCGCGCTGGGGAAAGACCTCGGCCACGGCCTCGAGCGTCGCGACGATGCGATGTGGAGACTCGTAGAAGATGAGCGCGCCGGGGACGACGGCAAGGCGCTGCAGTCGGCGCACGCGGTCGCCGTGCTTGCGGCCCAAAAAGCCTTCGAAGAAGAAATGCTCGCAGGGAATACCGGACGATACGAGCGCCGTGACGCAAGCAGAGGGACCGGGAATAACCTCGACAGGCACATCCGCCTCGCGCGCCGCCTCAACCAAAGCCTGGCCGGGATCAGACACACTCGGCATACCGGCGTCCGAGGCAAAAGCGAGGGTCTCCCCCGCCAGCAGGCGGTCGACCAGGCCGGCTGCGCGACTTGCGATCACGTTCTCGTCGCAACGAACGAGCGGCTTGGAGATGCCTAGGTGCATCAGCAACTTTGAGGTCACACGCGTGTCCTCGCAGCAGATGGCATCGGCGGCGGCAAATGCCTCGCCGACGCGCGGAGACAGGTCGCCCAGGTTACCGATGGGCGTACCGACCACATAAAGTTTGCCCGTGCGGGCGCTGTTTTGCGTCATATCAACCTATTCAATCATGCCGCGCTCGAGCGTGCCGAGTGCCGCGCGGGCGTCCCATGCCGCAATACGCTTCTCGGTCTTCCACGTTTGGAAGAACCAGCCAGCCGCCGGCGCAAACGATGCCAACTGGTTGGCGATAAACACGCGCTCGTAGGCATTGCGGCCCTCGGGCGTAACCGACGAGTTGGCGAAGATCGCCGCGCCCGACCATTCGCCCACCAAAACGGGGAACCCAGTTGCGACCGCCTCTTTGAGCTCACGCTTGTTGCGCGAAATCGCCGTCGTCAGACCGCGCGGGCTCGTGATGTCGAGCGCATACTCGTCGCGGTAATGGTACAGGTGAAGGTCCATGTAGACGTTCTTGTACTTGGCACCGCGCATAAAGTGCTTCCACTCGCCAGGGTGTCCCGAAGAGGAAAAGACGACGATCTTGTCCTCGGGCATATGCGAACGAACGAGCTCGTACGCGTCACGATAGAAGTTGCGCAGGTAGTGCGCCGGAATGCCATCCGTCATGGTAAAGAGGCTCTTGCGTACGCTCATCTGCGGCGTATCCAACAGCTCGATGCCCAGCAGGCTCTCGGCCTCACCATAGCGATCGGCCAGGCGCTCGAGCACATCGAGCGCAACGTGACGGCCGTTGGTGGACGAATGCCACTCGGCAACAGCCTCCGGAGTGGTGGGCGAATCGTTGGAATCGCCCTGACCGCCGGGTACAGTCGCCAGATCGAGCAGTACGCGGATGTTGTACTTGGCGGCCCACTCAATAGCGCGATCGATATAATCGACGACCGAGATGTAGGAAGCGTCGGACTCCTGCGAGCCAAAGGCATACCACGGCACCGGCAGGCGCACGGCGTTGAGACCGATCTGCGCCATACGGCGAAAATCGTCCTCGCTCACAAACGTCTCGTAATGGCGACGCATGCGCTCGTTATAGGCAGCGGTGCCCATGGCCTCCTGCAGCTCGGCTGCATTGGATGCTCCAGTCGCTGCATAGAGCGACGGGGTCACCCAGGGCTCGGGAATAAACCAGCCAGAGAGATTAACGCCGAGAATCCTCTCCATCACGGCCCCCTTCGAATCGCGCAGGTCGAACCTGCATCGTATTGCATAGGAAAAGTATCGTTTTGAGTATACCCGCGCGTGCGGACAGGCGACCGAACGGTCTACAAAGTGGCGCAAAAGTGGGAGGAATGTCCGGGCGGGCGGGCCCGAGATGTACACGCCAAGATGCACACGCGCGCCGGAAGTAGGCGGCCGAAAAGCGTGCCCCGTTTTTTCGCAAAAGACTGGGATGCGTTTCCGTTCGAGGCCTCAACTGGAAAATGCATCCCGTTCTGAGCGCGGGATCTGGGACGCAGTTTCCGCCAAGAGCCGCAAAAGGAAAGCACGTCCCATTCTGACGCCGGATTCCGGTCCACACTTTCCCAAACAGGCTCAAAGCGGAAAGCGCATCCCGCTCTGAAGCCAAATTCCGGGATGCAGTTTCCGCAGGAGCCCTCGGTAAAAGAAAAGGACCCCTTTGCAGAGGTCCTAGTCAATTCAAGGTGGCGGGGAAGGGAATCGAACCCCTGACACGAGGATTTTCAGTCCTCTGCTCTACCAACTGAGCTACCCAGCCATTTGAGGTGTGCCTTGTTTCAAGGCTTGATTAGTATAACCAAGGACGCGCTCCGGTCAACCGAGAATTTTAAAAAAGTTTTTGAGCGCGACATCGGCCACAATCTCGCTCCTATAGAACGGCACGTCAGAAGCATCAACCGGCCACAAGAAGTTTTCACTCAGTCCCTTAAGCCGGCACGCGTTGGAGAACAGGGGGCGAAACAATAATTGAAGGGCGCTCGAGTGCTGCCCAGGCGCCGGGACAGGAACACATACGCCAAGGACGGACGTTTTCATAGCGCGCGAGGACGTTGCCGTTACGGTCAATAAAGGCGATGTCGATGGGATAGGCCATAAAGCAGGTGTGAACCGAGGAACAGCGCGGAAACGCCATGACAAGCGGCAGTCCGCTGGCGGCAATCGGCCGCCGTCCCAGCATGCCGCGCAGACGCACGGTAAACGACTCCGCCACCACAAACTCGGCCGGCGTCCAGCCCAACCTGTTGAGCGCCCGCGCGTAGGCGATATAGGACGAGACCGCGGTCACATGACCACCCCCGGACGCCATGGATCGACCGTCACCGCGCGTTCATGCGTGAGCACGGCCGGCGCCCCCAGGGAAACGCCGGCGATGCTCAGCGAACTCGGCCATGGCTCGTAGTGCATGGTGCAGGTATAGGTCCTAAACGTGCCAGAAAGAGAGAGCAGGCTACCATCCGATGACGCCGCGCCTTGCTCGCTCGAGACCTCGACCTGTAGGTCATATCCCTCCATGGCATCCTGAATCTGAGCTTGAACGGTCGCGGAAGCGTCAATGGAGCTCTCGTCACCCTCCCCGCCCGGCGCCACAGCGTGCGCAAGCACGATGTCGGGCACCACGCGGTCGAAGCGCGCGACCGCGCCGGCAAAGATCATGACGTTGTACGCGATGAGAGCCAGCACGAGCAGGACAGGCGTGACCGCGGCCATCTCGACCGTCGCCTGGGCACGCTCCTCGCGCAAGCCCGTGCGAATGCCCATTACGACCCACCGCCAAAAGCCCCCACCAGCGTGGCAACATCGACGGTGAGCGGGATGGAGCCGCCGCCGGGCAGCGGGATCTCCGCAAGCGTGAACACCGCGCCGCTGATGGTGCGCTCGACGTGATATTCCAAGGCCTCGCAAAGTGCCTTGGGGTCAGTCACGCCCAAGGGGATTTTTCGCAGGGTATCTTGAGCTTTGGAGATGCCCGCGATATCGGACCCCGGACTTTTGATGACATTGGCGGTATCGGTCAGCACCGGTTTTCGCAGACGCAAATCGCACGGTTCGAGCCCCAGCGCCGCCACGGAGGACGAAACGGTGTCACCGAGCCAGGACGCGATGGAGCCCAACGCGCCGCTACCCCCTCCCAAGCCACCGATCAGCTCTCCCATAAGCTCGTCGGCCGCACCCTGGATGTCTCCGTACCCAACAAGCAGGCGGCCCCAAACATCCATAACGCCGTCGAGCACACCGGCAACGCCGCCCGAACGCTCCTCCAGCGTCGAGAAAAACCGCGAGAGAACGTTATTTTGTGCCGTCGCATCATCGGGCGCGAGCACTGCAGCAGAAATTGCACCGCGATCGCCAAGCCTGACTGCCGTGTTAAACGAAGAGTTGAGCTCGTCGGGACTGGAGATGTCACCCGAGACCGCAAAGGCGACTACGCCGTTGCGACCGGGCGGGGCGATGCGCGGGCGCTCACCGGAAAGTTCTTTGATGGCGGTATCGAACGCATTGCCCGCACGGTCGGCTTCGTCCTCGGTCTGACGCTCGAGCTCAAGCTCCTTGTTGCGACAGTCGACGTAGTCCTCCAGGGCGTCTTTAAACTTGTCAAAGTGATACTCGAAGCCGTTTTCGATGGAGGTTGAAGGCGCCGCAACAGCACCAAGCGACGAAACGCCAAAATGGCATTTGCTGCATTTGTCCTGTCCATCGTAATCGGCAACCGAAGCAAATCCGCTCGGCGTTCCTTTCTTATAGTTAGGACAGGTCGTCCCGAAATGCAGATACGCCTTGCCATCGTTCACGCTCGTCGGCCACACCGCGTCGGTATAGAGTTCCGTCGCCCGAACCTCATCAGAGTTACGCGGCAGCAGCGGAATATAGGAGGAAACCCTGTCTCCGTTCTCGGTTATATATGCCCGATCGACCTCCGCGCTCGCATAGGTATAAAACGCCTTACGCGCCGCAGACTCTGCCTTCATCTCGACACTCGAGCCTTGGGGCTTCTCATTTGTCAGGCGCCGATGGTAGTAGGCCTTCGCACGATCGAGCGCCACTTGCGGTTCCCACGTAACGCTCGAAGCGTAATGCGGATTTTGAACACCGGAGAGATCCGTTAGGCTTTTTGCGCGCTCCCACATACACGAACAGCTGCCGACCGAACCTTTATCCGATCCACCGCAATCCGCTAGCCAGGCGCGCTCTTTGGCCTTCGCCGTCTCCTCCGATGCTTTTTGTAGCTCCTCGGCCGCGCGCTCCAGATCTTCCGACGCATCCTTAATGGCATCGGTCGAGATTTCGGATCCTTCGAGCGCAACAAAATCCGACTCGGATGTCCTGGGCACGGCAAGCGCCGTACCGGTATAGGTCACGCCGTCGGTATCCTGCGCCGATACTGCCTGCATGGCGCGCGCGGCAACCAGGTACGGTAAAGCAGTCTCAATCTTTTGCAGGCCCTTTGACGCGCTTTTGGCAAACTTGTTGCGTGTTTTAATGATCTGGGTCCCTGTGTCGATGATATCGCTGCCGACAACTTCGGCGCCCGGAATGAGAATAGCAACCAAGCCGGTTCCGATCGTGGCAAACCCCGCCAGGCCCAAACTCAAAATGCTCGCATCCACCACCGTGGCAGCCGTGTGATAGGACGACACCACGTTGGCGCCCGCCAGGGCACCGCTATCGGCCGCCACCTGGGTATCTCCGGCGCGCGACATGCTCCATATCGCCGCGGTCGACGAAAACAGCAGCGTAAGCACCACCAGAATGACAACCGCAGAGGAGAGCGTGGTATAGGCACCGTCTTCGATAAACAAGTCGATACCGGCACGGCCCATAAAGCCGCCCCGCTTGCGGCGAACGCCTGGTCGACGGCGGGCCGCAAACCCTTGCATCACCCGCAGCAGGCAGCGCCTAATCCCATGCAGCAATCCATGAATCATAATCTCCCTCCAGCCATTCGGGACGCGATCGATACGAGACGTCGACCTTGAGCTCGACATAGCCACCCTCACCCGCACTGCCCATGGCCTGCACAAATGCACCGATCACGGGCAGCGGCTTAACCTCGCCGGTAACGGACACGGACGAAACGCCGCCGGCACCGGCCCTCCCCAACTCGATATCCCACGACAGCGGCCCACCGGCATGAAAAATCGAGACGTTGGGCACCGCGGCAAGTCTGCGGCGAGTGAACTCCTTAAGGTCATCGTCGTCCTCAACCGTCGTCGTGGTCATAAGCCGCGCGGTCTCGGCGGCGGCAGACTCCATGACCGCACGCGTATAGAGCAGGCACACCGGCTGCAACGCGAGCAAGATAAGTGTCAAAAACGTCGGCAGCAAAAAGGCGGCCTCGACCGTAGATTGCGCCCGATCCTCGCACGCGATATCAATACAGAGCGATGTCCTTGGCACCCGTCGCGGCATCGATAACCGACGATGGGGCGACGCCATGAGACGCCGCCCGCTCGACCAGTGCCGCCAAGCGCCCATCGGTGCCAGCGCGCCAAAGCCCCGCAATCGCCAGCACAATCGATAACAGCGCCACGGTGACGATGGCGTATTCGACGGTCGACTGAGCAGATTCCTCACGCAGGACATCATGCATTTCACGACCCCTCCTTTGACCCCGTTGTTTGCGGAACCAGACGCACGGCACGCAGGCGGCACGAAGCATCGCCGGCATCCGCGGCAACCGTCACCATGTCGACCCAGCCTCGCCCATCGCGCACGATGGCGCCCCATACGTTGCCCTTAATATCGAGATAGCCACTCAGGGCGAGTTGGGCCGTAGGCACCTCGCGGTAGGCGCGCAGCAAGTCTGCTGCCGCCTCGGTCATCGGCCGGTCCTCGGACCATGCGAGCCGAACCGCAATCGCGTTGTCTGTAGACGGCTCCGTCGCGCTGGCGGCCCGCTCGTCGAGTGCCTGCAAAAAGGTCCGAGCCGTGACAGCGGCATTCTGACCGCCCATATCTTGCGCGCCTTCCGCTTGTGACACCGCCGCCGAGCCCGATCCCAAATCGGCAGTAGCGCCTGGACGCTGCTGCCGCGCAACGCCCAGCCCCCAAAGCGTCGCCGCTATTGCCACGAGCAAACAGACGAGCACCAGCGGCGAACCAACAGGCCGCCTGCCTCCTACAGGCTGTTGATGCCGTCTTTGATCGCGTTCCATAGTTCTTCGACTTTGCTCTTAAACGCGACGATGGCAATAATCGCGATCACTACGAGCACGCCGACCAAGATGGCGTATTCGGTAGTGCCCTGCGCGCTCTCCTCCCGCAACAGCGCCTTGGCATGCTGGCGAGCGCGGAATGCCCGGCAAAAAGCCCAGCTCCAAGCCTTGCCCGCAATGTCGGTCATCGTGTTCATGTATTCCTCCCTACATCATCCCGCCTGCTCCCAGCAGCGGGCCCAATATGGACAGAAGCAACGCCGGCAAGATGAGCGTGCCGGTGGGAATCAGCAACTTGACCGGGGCGCGCTCGATCTCGCGCTCGACTGCGGCGCGATGGGCCGCACGGATCTCGCGACTTTGAGCAGCCAGCGTCTCGGCCAGCGGAGCGCCCAGGGCAAGCGCCTGCCCCACCGTGATGGCAAAGGTCTCGAGCGCCCTTACGTCCAAATCACGCGCGGCAGCCAACAGCTCGGCCTCGCGCGTCCCCACGCCCACCTGCCACGCCATGCAGGCTCGTTCAAGACGGACGGCCAGCACCGACCGACGATTGGCACAGAAAATCTCGAGCGCCGCGTCAAACGAAAGGCCGGCAGAAAGCCCCAGGCGCACCACGTCGATCATCTCGGACACCTCACCGAGCGACACCCGCGCCGGGCCGCCCGCCCCAATCGCGCCCTTCATTCGCGCGGTCAGGGCATCAATCACCGAGCAGCCCGCAGCAATGACCAGCACCGCCTCACGCTTGCACGCCTCTGCAATCTTGCGAGCATCCGCACGCTCCAAACCTGTCGCGGCAAATACACTCAGGGCACACAGACAGGCCGCGACCCCAACCAGGGCGCTCATAACTCCACCCGCATAATGCGCCGGATAACTACCAGGGCAACGACGTTGAGGGCAAGCCCCAGCACCACGGCGCCCGCACCAGCCGGCGTCGCAAGACCGCGGCGAAAGTCTGCCGAAAGCAAAGCCAGTACCGCGCACATGCCCGCCGGCATCGCTGCGACCATGTGTGCCGACATACGCGCCTGTGACGTCTTAACGTCTAGACGGCGTTTGAGCTCAATGCGCTCACCCACCATGCTCGACGCCTCGGACAGCAAGCCGGCAAGCGGAGCCCCGGTACGCTGCGATACTTTGAGCGCCAAGATGACAAGCGAAAGGCCGGGGGCATCGATGCGAACGAGTAGGTCATCGAGTGCGTCGGTCGCCGAGATACCGCAATCGATTGCCGCCGCCACCCGCAAAAACTCGGTATGCACCGGCTCTTGCGCATGGGCGCCCACAAAGCGCATGCCCTGTGCCAGCGAATGCCCCGAGGCAAGCGACATGGATAACGCTGTGAATGCCTCGGGCATGGCCTCTTCTACATCATGCTGCTCGCGTCGGCGATCGAAAGTGTCACGCGCGGCACCCACGCCAAACGGCACCACCAGCCCCAAGACAAAGCCGATGGGCGACAACGACGCAACGGCCAGCAAAACGCTGCAGATACCGCTCGACAGCAGCAGAAATGCCAGACGGGCCGCGTTATCCTCAATAGCAAACCCAAGGCGATCTGCGGGGATCAGCGATGCCCACGAGCGGGCAATCTTTGTCAGCTGGTCGTTTTCCACCAACTCACGCGGCAGCTTCTCCGCCATCGATTCGAGCGTCTGGCGCGCCAGCTCCGCCGGCGGCATCCGCGGCACACGAGGCTCTGCCCCACACGCCGTCGCGACAGAAAGCCCCGCCAAACCCCCTACGACGAGGGGCATAGCGATCTCCATTCGTCCACCTCCTCTTGCGTGAGCGTTCCCGACCGCAAGCCCTCCGCAATAAACGGCGGCTCGCGGTCGAGCGTCCAGGTGCGTTCGGCGGCATCGAAAGTCACGTAGCGCTCGAGCTCAACACCGCCCGACGCGCCGCGGCGAACCCCCGAATATGAGGCCACAAAGCGCCTGCCATCTGCATGACGCTCGGACATCACGATGCCGTCGAGCGCCATGGCGATCTGCTCTTCGATAAGCTCACTCGGCAAATCGATGCCGTAGCGCGCAAGCAGCGTCAGGCGAACCACGGTCTCCTGCTCGGTGCCCGCATGGAGCGTGGTGAGCGAGCCGTCGTGGCCCGTGTTCATGGCCTGCAGCATGTCGCAGCACTCGGCACCGCGCACCTCGCCCACGACGATGCGATCGGGGCGCATACGTAGAGCATTAGTCACCAGGTCGCGAATCGTCACCGCACCCTCGCCCTCGATTGACGCCTCACGCGCTTCCAGACGAACAACGTGTGGGTGATGTGCAAACTTGAGCTCGGCGGAATCCTCGATCGTCACGATGCGTTCGCCGGTGGAAATCTCGCACGACAGCGCGTTGAGCAGCGTGGTCTTGCCCGACCCCGTGCCTCCCGCAACCGCCAAGTCCTGCCGCAACGACACCGCGCACGACAGCAGCTGCGCATACCAAAGCGGCAGTGACCCCAACCCCACAAGCTCGTCCAGCGAACAGATACGGTCCGAGAACTTACGAATGGTGAGGATTGGCCCGTCGATCGCCACGGGTGGAATCACCGCGTTGACGCGATAACCCGTCTTGAGGCGGGCGTTGACGATGGGGCTACGCTCGTCGATACGACGGCCGAGCGGCGAGATGATACGGTCGATGAGCACACGGATCTGCTCGTCGTCCTCAAACGCGTGCTCGATGGGATACAAAACGCCGCTGCGCTCAAAAAAGGCAGAGCGACAGCCGTTGATCATGATTTCGGTAACGGTGTCGTCCTCGATGAGCGGCTGCAGCGGTCCCAGGCCCACCACGTCATCTAGGATCTCGTCGATGATGGTCTCACGCTCAGGCGTCGCCAAGTCGGTCGGCTCTTCCACGTTGAGTGCCGCTTCCACTGCCGGACGTAGCTCAGAGCGGGCAAGGGCAGGGTCGACGTAGGCGCCGATGCGCGCCACCTCGTCGTAGCCCATGCGGTCCATCACCGCACGCTTGGTGCGGCGTTTAACGGCACGGCGGCGTCCCGCATCAACGGGGGCAGCCGCGGCGGCCGCGCCAGCGGCTTTAATCCGCGTCTGCAGACTCATCGCGCATCACCCTCACGCGACCAGGGAAGACGGATGCGCGGGCGCTCGGTGCGGGTCGCGCGGTCAGCGACCATATCGCTCCAAGGACCGACGGCGCAGCCCAGCTCCACGAGCATCTCGCGCGTGGCCTCGCGCACGCTGGTCGCAAAAGCGCTCGTCTGACCCACTGCCTCGTCGGCGCGACCGAATGCCATGAGCGCGGCCAAGTCCTGACCGCCATCGGCAATGCGGATCTTGGAGCTCAGTGCGCAGGCAATCTCGAAGCGCATGGCGACGTCCTCGTCGGCACCGCGCGCACCAAACCGGTTGAACACGGCGCTCATGCGCGTGCGTGGCACGCCCACGCGGCTCGCCAGCTCAATGACGCGCGAAGCGGATGTCGCGGACGATACCGCCGCATCGCCTACGACCAGGCAACGGTCTGTCTCTTATACACATCTCCGAGCCCACGAGACGCGTAGTAATCTCG
>URCU01000007.1:0-33513 GCA_900546425.1 uncultured Collinsella sp.
ATTACTACGCGTCTCGTGGGCTCGGAGATGTGTATAAGAGACAGGATTTGGGTCTTACCGTCGATTATCCGAAAAAACTTGTTCTGGGTATCATTTTGAAGCCGTCCGGAGTAACGAAATCGGCCCCCCGTTTCGTGAAAACGGGGGGCCGAATGGGCTTCATGGCCTGCCTGGCAGGCTTGGCGCCGCCGCTATTTAATCACGCGCACGCGATACATCGACGGAATCTGCTTAAGCGCCTCGATCGTGCTGCTGTTCAGGTGCTCGTCGGTGTCGAACATGGTGTAGGCGTTCTCGCCGGCGGACTCGTTGGTCATGCGCTGCACGTTGGCGTTGTCCTTGGCCAGGATGGCTGTGATCTGGCCGATCATGTTGGGCACGTTGGCATGCAGGCAGGCGATGCGGCTCGCGGCGCGCGCCTTGCCCATGCTGCAGGCAGGGTAGTTGACGCTGTGCGCGATATTGCCGTTCTCCAGGTAATCCTTGAGCTCGCTGATGGCCATGTCGGCGCAGTTGGCCTCGGCCTCGCCGGTGCCGGCGCCCGAGTGCGTGGTGATAAACGTGTTGGGCATCTTGACGGTCTTAGGCGTGGCAAAGTCGCAGCTAAACCAGCTTAGCTTGCCCTCGCGCAGGGCGGCGTCGACGGCGTCTTCGTCAATGATGGTCTCGCGTGCGTAGTTGATGAGCACAGCACCCGGGGCGAGCAGGTTGATCTGCTCGGTGCTGATCATGCCGATGGTGTCTGCCTTGCTGGGCACGTGCACGGTGAGGTAGTCGCAGCCGCGGCAGAGGTCCTCGAGCGTGCCCACACGCTGCACCTCGCGGCTCAGCACCCACGCGTGCTCGACGGAAATGAACGGATCATAGCCGTAGACATCCATGCCCAGATCGACGCAGGCGTTGGCGACCTTGGAGCCCACGTTGCCCAGACCGATAACACCGATGCGCTTGCCCTTGAGCTCGCGGCCCACAAAGGCCTTCTTGGCCTTCTCGGCGTCGACCTGAATTTCGGGATCGTCGGCGTTGTCGCGCACCCAGTTCATCGACTGCACCACGCCGCGGCTCGAGAGCACCAGCATGCCCAGGACGAGCTCCTTGACGGCGTTGCTGTTGGCGCCGGGGGAGTTAAAGACGACGACGCCCTTCTTGGCGTACTCCTCGACGGGGATGTTGTTGACGCCGGCGCCACAGCGGGCGATAGCGCGGATGCCCTCGGGCAGCTCGTAGCCGTGCAGGTCGGTGGAGCGCATCAGGATGGCGTCGGCCTCCTCGGCGGTGCCCACAAATTCGTAGCCCTCGCCAAACTCGACTTTGCCGTCTTTAGTGATGTCGTCGATGGTCTTAATCTTACGCATGGAAAAACTCCTTAGCAGGTTTTGATCTAAACAGGGTGGTCTGAGGTGGCTGGTCGGCCCGCGGGTTGCGGGCTAGTTAGATCGCGGACCCAAACTATGCTGCGCTTCGAAGTCCTTCATGTAGGAAGCCAGTGCCCGCACGTCTTCCATGGTCACGGCGTTGTAGACGCTGGCGCGCATGCCGCCCACCAGGCGATGGCCCTTGACGTTTTGAATCTGGTGCTCGGCCGCGCCTGCGACAAAGGCCGAGTCGAGTTCGGCGTCGCCGGTGCGGAAGGTGACGTTGGCAATGGAGCGGCTGTCGGCCTGCGTGGTGCCATGGAACAGCTCGCTGTGCTCGAGCAGGTCGTAGAGCAGGTTGGCCTTGGCCCAGTTGCGCTCGGCCATGGCGGCAAGTCCGCCGGTCTCCTCGACCCAATGGAACACCTTGCCGCACACGTAGATGCCAAAGGTGTTGGGCGTGTTGAGCATGGATTCCTTGGCGGCCTGGGTCTTAAGGTCCAGGTACTGCGGCGCCTGCGCAAAGGCGGGGCCGTCGGCGATGAGGTCGTCGCGCACGATGACCACGGTCACGCCCGCGGCGCCGGCATTTTTCTGCGCGCCGGCGTAAATGAGCCCGTAGCGCTCAACGTCGAGCGGCTGCGACAGAAAGCAGCTCGAGACATCGGCGACCAGCGACACGTCGCCGCAGTTGGGCAGCTCGTGGTACATGGTGCCAAAGATGGTGTTGTTCTGGCAGATGTAGACGTAGTCGAGTCCGTCGCCCGCGGCCTCGGCAGCAATGCGCGCGCTGATGTCGGCCATGGTGGGAATACGGTCGAAATTGGTGTCCTCGGAGCTCGCGAGCAGCACAGCCTCGCCGTACTTGGCGGCCTCCTTGTACGCTTTGTTGGCAAAGTTGCCGGTCACGACGTAGCCGGCGCGGCCGCGGCGCATGAGGTTCATGGGGATGCCCGCAAACTGCAGCGTGGCGCCACCCTGCAAAAACAGGACGCGGTAGTTGTCGGGGATGCTCAGCAGGCGGCGCAGGGTTGCCTCGGCGTCGTCGATAATCTGCTGGTACATGCTAGATCGATGGCTCATCTCGAGCACGGACATGCCGCAACCGTGGTAGTCCATCATCTCGTCGGCGATCTCGGTGAGCACGCTTGTAGGCAGTGCGGCCGGGCCAGCTGAGAAGTTGTGTACACGTGCCATCTTCTAGTTCCCCCTCGTAGTCGTTTGAACGTTCGGGATACTTTAGCACAGTGGAGCGCCAGGCGCGACCGCATCACGGTAAAACTCGACTACACCGCTATGATTTACAGGATGGTTACATGGGGGGCTTATCTTGAGGCTCGCATCCGATCCGCCTCGGCCTTCGCTTGTTTCCAGGGGCGCACGCGGTCTTTTACGAGGTCATCGTAGCCGCGGGCGATGGATTGCTGAATGCGATCCTCGCGTTCCTGAATGGCGGTTAGTGCGCGCGTCTGCTCGTTATAGACCTCAGCATCCATGACGACAAGCGACGCCGATCCGTTTTTGGTTAGGCAAACGGGCTCTTTGGTCTTGTGACAGCTATCCGCAATGGAGTCAAAGTTCCGTTGCAAATCGGAAATAGACTTTACGGCGGGCATATGAAACTCCTTACATAGAATCATATGTATAACTCTTTGTTGAGCGTGGCGGAGGATGAGGGCCCCAACGCGAAGGGGGCACAATACCGATACATGCCTGCACTCACAAGTGTGTTTCTGCTCGAAGGATTATGCGTGACTATCCAGTGAGGCGTATCGCTTTGTGGCGCCCAATCCATCCATTAAGCCTATCGTTTTTACGGCTCCAGCAACCGCAATAAACCAGATCCTCTTTTTGCCGTTCACAGAATATTTTTACCGTTCAGGGAGTTTTCGCAGCTAAAATGTTGTGCAACAAAATGTTGCTCAATGGATGTGAAGCGTTTTGTCGTATGAATCAAATGTACCTATTTGATTCGTCGAGAGGCTGAACGACATGAGCATGCCCACCACCTATCGTGGTTCTATGACACGTGAACAGTGGCTTGTTAATGAGACGCGTGTCGTTGCGCGCCTCATGGTGGACGAGAACTTTTCTGATACGAAAGAGATAATTGAAAAGGTCACCGCCCAAAATCTCTTTCAATATCCTACTGAGCGCGAGCAAAAATCTATCACCCGTGCTTGCTGCCGCCGGTTGTTGGCTCTTAGTGAAGACAAAGACGTGCGCGCGAGCCTGATTAACCTTGCTGCGCATGGCTCGCTCGAACAGCTCGCGCAGGTCAACCTGTATGCAATGATGTGCGACAACCGAGTTGTCTGGGACTTTATGACGTGCGTGATTGCCCCTAAGTTTAGTCTTTTTGATCTCTCGCTTCGAAAATCGGAGATCGTTACGTTTATCGAAGGACTTCGCGCGCAGGACGATCGCGTTGCAACGTGGTCGGATGCTACGTGCAATAAAGTGCGCCAAGTCCTCGTCAACTGTATAGAGGGTGCCGGATTGTATAGCCGCAAAACCGAAGCCCTTCGTCCGCCGTTGCTCGATTTTGAGCTCGAGCGCTGCGTTCGGGCCAACGACGATGCGGCGGTTCTACCTGCCTTTGGCATAACGGAATAGGGGTGCGAGATGACAACAACCGAGTTGCCTTCAATCGATATGAGCTTTGAGCTCATTCGTTCCAAATTCCACGACCCAGAGTTTTTGAATTGTCGTGGCTTGGGTGGCGAGGTTCCACTCTACATCTATCCATATGCAGCTAGGCAAGAAGACCAGGTGCGCGCTCTGACTCAGCAGCTAGTGGATGATAACGAACGCGAGCGCCAGACAAAAAACGACGCTCCTAACATTGTCTCGTTTGATCTGTGGAGCGTGTTTATCGGCATTTGCGAAAAACGCGGCATCTTAGAAAAGATGAGCGCCCTTGAGGAAAAACGAGGCAGCGATCACTTCTTGCAACGCATGCAGAGCCGAGTGGGGCCCGAGAAGTACCTCGAGTTCATTCACGACAGCTTTATCGAGAGATATGGCGAGCCGAAGCGCGGGCGCGACGTCCTGATTATCACGGGCGTTGGCAAGATTTACCCGTTCATGCGTGCCCACATCATTCTCGAGTCTATTCAGCCGGTATTTTCCGATATCCCCGTCGTTTTGTTTTATCCCGGCACCTATGACGGGCAGCAGTTAAAGCTGTTTGGCACGATTGCCGACGGCAACTACTATCGCGCGTTTAACCAACTCTAAAAACGTTTCCGGTCATCGAAAGGCATTCCCATGAAGATTAAAGATATGTTTGAGCACGACATCGACCGAAACATTAACGGTGTTATTAAGGTCGATCAGGAGGATGACGGCAGTGTCAGGCAAGAGCTGAACGAATACGTTGTGACCGACGAGCTTCGCCGCCATTTCAAGACGCTTTTCGATGCGTATAATCGGGCCCTCGATGCTCCGACGGACAAAGTTGGCGTGTGGATCAGCGGTTCGTTTGGCTCGGGTAAATCCCACTTCCTCAAGATGCTTAGCTACCTGTTCACAAACCGTGAGGCGGCGGGTAAAACTGCGATTGAGTATATTGCTCCGCGTTTTGAAGATGACGAACTTGCCGACAAAGCAAAGCGCGCGGCGGGCGTGACGACCGACGCTATCCTCTTTAATATGGGCATCAAAAGCCCACTCAATAAGGATGGCAGCGCGGTTGCGCGCATTTTTGCCAAGATGTATTACGAGAGCCGTGGGTTCTACGGTGCAGATTTTAAGCTCGCTCGCCTGGAGCGTCGTATTGACGACGCCGGTAAAACTCAGGAATTCCGTGCCGCATTTGAAGAGATTAATCATAGCCCCTGGGTCGATGGCCGCGAGGACTACGACTTTAACTCCGACGACGTTATCGAGGCACTCAGTCGCACGGGCGTCATGAGCAAGGACGAGGCAGAGCGCTGGTATGAAAAATCGGAAAGCAATGATTTTTCAATCGACCAGCTTACCGACGATATTGCTAAATACACAAAGCGTCGAGAGCAAGAATGCGGCGGCTTATATCGCATGATCTTTATGGCCGACGAGATGAGCCAGTTTATCGCGAGTGATACCGAGCTAATGCTGAACTTGCAGAGCATTGTCGAGGCGCTAGGCACCAAATGTGGCGGCCGTGTATGGGTTATGGTCACCGGACAGCAGGCGATTGATCAAATTACCAAGGTTAAGGGCAGCGACTTCTCCAAGATTCAGGATCGCTTTAATACGCGCTTGTCGTTGAGCAGCTCGTGCGCCGATGAAGTTATTCGTCGCCGCATTTTGGCGAAAAATCAGGATGCGAACGACTTGCTGAAAGCTGAATACCAGGAGCGCTCGGCGGTCCTCAACAACTTGTATAGCTTTAAGGATGCGGCGGCCGATCTAATTGGCTACGAGGGCGCCGAAGACTTCGCCAGCACGTATCCGTTTGCTGATTACCAGTTTAAGCTCATTCAAAAAATCATGGATGAGCTGCGCAATCACGGTGCATCCGGAAAAAACAGCTCAAGTGCCGAACGTTCCATGCTGAGTGGCTTTCAAGACTCCGCTCGATGCATAGAGGATAAGGACCAGAATGCTCTGGTTCCGCTCTGGCGTTTCTACAATACGATCTCGACGTCGCTCGAGGACTATCATCGTCGTGTAGTTCTTCGAGCGGCGGATGCCGCCCAAAAGGGGCAGGGTCTTGAGGAATGCGACATTCCGGTGCTCAAACTGCTTTTCTTGATTCTGTATGTCGATAAGGACATGCCGGCAAACGTTGAAAACTTGATCACCCTAATGACCGACGACGTGCGCACCGATCGCATTGTCGTTCGCGAGCAGATTTCGCAGTCCTTGGAGCGTTTGGTACGCCAAAACTATGTGGCTCGCAATGGCGAAACATATAAGTACCTGACCGACGAAGAGCAGGAGATCGCTCAGCAGATTTCGCGCGTGCAGCCGGATGCTGCGAAGATTACGTCCAAGGCTGCACAGATTATGTTTAGGCAGGTCTTCGAAAACGCTAAGGTAACGGTCGGCAAAAACGTTTTTGACGTTGAGGAATATCTGGACGACACCCGTTATAACAGTGCATCGGGGCTGGCGCTGCGCGTGATTTCTGGCGTGGATGGCACCCCGATCCCTTCGCGCGAGGACCTGCTCCTTAGCTCTAGCAGGGGAGAAGCCATTGTAGTGCTCGATTCCCAGCAAGACTACTACGACTGTCTGTATCAGTCGGCATGTATTGAGCAATACCTCAATAGCCGTCAGGCAGACAATCGCAGCGAAGTGGTGGCTTCGATCTTGCGTGGCAAGCAGGAAGAGCGTGTTACTCTGGATAAGCGCGCAGAGGACCTTATGCGCCAGGCTGTGCTGCATGGAACGTTCTATGTCTACGGCAGTGAGTATTCGCCAGTCAAATCGGCGTCTGCCAAGAATATGATCGAGGACTGCGTACGCCAGCTTGTTTCCGTTACGTACAACAAGTTGTCGCTTATTGATAAAAACTACGACAGTGATGTGCAGATCAAGCAAATTCTAACCGCGTACACTCCGGCAATGAATGGACAAGAGCCCAATGCCGGGGCCATCGAAGCGGTTATGCGCCTGCTGGAAGCTCGCGCTGCCCAACATATGCAGGTAACAATGAGCGAGCTGCTCGAGACATATCATGCGAAGCCTTATGGTTGGGCGGAGATTGACATTGCCGCCGTGGTCGCAACGCTGCTAGCGCAAAAGCGCGCTCGCCTGCTCTGCGCGGGACAGGCGATTGATCTTAGGGATTCCAAGATTCTTGATTATCTGCGTAAGGCCGCTAAGGCACGACAGGCTGTTGTTGAGGCGCGCCAGCAGCTTTCTCGGTCGGCCATATCTAAGGCGCGACAGGCTGTAGAAGAGTTGAGCGGCAATCATACTCTGCCGCTCGAAGAGGACAGCCTTGCCGAGGCATGTCGCGGGGAGCTTTAAAAGCGCCGCGATAGCTTGGCGAGTCTCCTTTCGGTCAAGTACCAGCGTAACCCCGATTACCCGGGCTATAAGGAGGTCGTGAATGCAAAGAACCTTATCGAGGGTTTACTGCAGAGCGGCCGCGATGCCGTCGACCTAATTATGGCGATCGCCGCAAAAGAGAACGAGCTGCGAGATGCGGCTGAAGATCTCGAAGATATTGACGAGTTTTTCGACAGCAAAGTGACTGTGTTCGACGGTGCCTGCGAGATATTCAAGCAAATGGAGAGTGAGCGCGATTATTTTGAGGGCGCTTCGGAAACGCTGGATGCGCTTTCTGTCATTGGGGAAGCGGTTAAGCAGCCGAGCCTGAGTCTGCAGTTCCAAAAGCTATCCGAGGCAAACCTAAAGGTGAGGGCTGCCTACAAGGAGCTTTTGGACCAAAAGCGCATTTCCATGCTCAATTCTGTTGAAGAGCGCTATGGGGATATCGAAGTGTATGCCCAAAACAAGGGCGTTGCGCTGGCTCGCATCGGGGAGTCGCACAGCGCTCGAAAAGATGAGGTGCATAATGCGGCAACACTGACCGCCCTGGATGCTGTGCCCGTCAAGCTCGATCGTGCTCAGACGACTCTGTACAAAATGATTGATGATGCCTATGAAGAGGCGAATCGTCCCAAACCGGCAACTACGAGTGTGACGGTAACGACCGATCATTCGGGGGCCACTGCGCAGGGTCAGCCGAATAAGCCCCAATCTGCACCGGCACCTAGGCGACGTGTTAAATCGGTGAGCCGCAGCATGGTATTTAGGCCGCTGGAGCTGAGCTCGCAACAGCAGATTGATGACTATTTGGATGCCGCGCGCAAAGAGCTGCTGCGAAGCCTTGAGGGTAATGACGCCATCCGTTTGGGCTAAGGGAGAAACATGGATACGAAAGAGCTCGAAAAGTTTTGCCCTTGGGCGCGCATCCGTTTAATTGACGAGGTTCGTCAGCGTTGCTATGCCTACGGGCTCGACGATGCGGGGCGTGAAGAATTCGATCGCGATGCAACCATCGTTAAGGGCACGGTGCTCTCTGCGCTCGAGCGTTCGCAACGTTCGGAGCTGTATCGCCGCGTAGAGCATGGCGGCTATGCGCACTTTTGCGAGGAAATGGCCTACACCTGGTTCAATCGCTTCGCTGCAATACGCTATATGGAAGTACGAGGCTATCTGCCTTGTGGCGTCCGCATGCTAAGTTCATATTGCGAAACCTCGGAGTACGATAGATTTTCGCCAGACTGCTTGCGTATGCCGACGGAGCTTGATCTGCCGGGCTTAGAGCGCGATCGCGTGTTTGACCTTGTCACTGCGGCAGATGATGAGGCGCTGTTCCGTCTTATTTTGGTGGCGCAGATGAACGAGCTCGCCGAGTGCCTGCCCGACATCTTTGGCCGCGTGGGCACGGCGGATGCGTTACTGCTTCCGACAAGGCTTTTGGACCACGGTGAAGAAGGCGTTCTGTGCGCTCTAGTCGAACGGGTTAAGCGCAGCACGTGGGAAAACGTCGAGTCCCTGGGCTGGATGTATCAGTTCTACAATTCCGAGGTCAAAGACGCATTCTTTAAATCTAAGGCCAAGGAGACCCCGGACACCATCGGTCCCGCCACGCAACTGTTTACGCCCAACTGGATCGTGCGCTACATGGTGCAGAACTCCTTGGGGCGTTTGTGGATGCTGAACAACCCGAAAAGTCCCCTGCGTGATGAAATGGAGTATTACATCGAGCCCGATGCGGAGCACGAGGACTTCATTAAAATCGAGGGTCCCGAGGATATTTCGCTGTGCGACCCGGCTTGTGGATCGGGACATATTCTCGTTTACGCCTTTGAACTTCTGGCAAAGATGTATTTAGAGCGCGAATACCGTATGCGCGATATCCCCAGACTCATTTTGTCCAAGAACCTTCATGGTATGGAAATTGACCCTCGCGCCGCCCAGATTGCAGGTTTGGCGCTGGCTATGTGCGCTCGAGAGATGGATAGGCGTTTCTTTGGCCGTGGGGTTCAGGCGGATGTTGCCGTGCTCGGGCCGGTTATGCTGGAGGAGGATGACATTCCGCACGGCACCGCGCTTGCCAAGAAGAAGGATCTCATCGATGCCCTAACGCATTTGGGCGAGGTCGGCTCGCTGCTCGCTCCGAGCGAGGGCGACCTTGCCGCACTGCGTGAGGCGATCGAGCTCACCGGCACCGATGGTCTGTTTGACGGTAGTTCTAAAAATAAACTGGAATGTGCCCTTAAGACCTGCGAGATCCTCGCTCGCCGCCACGACTGTGTGGTGGCCAACCCGCCCTACATGGGCAGCTCCAGCTTCGGCCCCTTCATGTCCAAGTGGGTCAAGAAGAACTACCCCGACGTGAAGAGCGACCTGTGCACGTGCTTCATCGAGCGTATTTTTTCTCTTACGGAGACGGCGGGCCTTGCGGGTCTTGCAACATCAAATAGCTGGATGTTTTTATCGTCTTTCGAGAATTTGCGCCAACAGCTGGTCGATGTCAAAACGATTGATAGCTTAGTGCAGCTTTCCGTCCATGGATTTCATGGTATCGCTGCTCAGGTGTGTACATTTGTAATCAGGAACAAACATGTCGCCGGCTATCGTGGTGGCTATGTCAGATTGAATGATTTCGATCATTGGTCGTTGCAGGAAGGAAAAGCCCTCGAGGCGATCAGGAACCCCGACTGCGGCTGGTTCTACCGCCGCGACGCTGAGACCTTCAAACAGATCCCCGGCACCCCCATAGCCTACTGGGCCAGCGACCATTTGATCCAGTCGTTTGTTGCTGGCAAGCGCCTCGACTCCATTGCGACTCCGAGGCAAGGTCTTGCGACGAGCGATAATAATAGGTTCCTCCGTAAGTGGTGGGAAGTCGAGCCGGAACACACCGACAGGAGCTGTTCCGACAGGGACTCCGCAAAGAAGTCGGGCAGGCGATGGTTCCCTATTATCAGGGGAGGTTTTTATCGAAAATGGTGGGGAGAGTACGACGAAGTCGTTAACTGGTACGACGATGGGCGCGAGATGAAGGAAGCCATCCTGGCAAAGTACACATACCTTTCTAAGCCTGATTTTGTCATAAAGAACCAGAACGATTACTTTAAGCCGGCAGTTTCTTGGTCGAAGATTTCTTCTAGCCTCGCATCCTTTAGGTTCGCGCCCCTAGGAATGCTTTTCGAGGTTGCTGGGGCATGCCTATTCGCGGAACCGGATGAGCTTCGCTACATCCAGGCTTTCTGCAACTGTTCTATCGCTGAAATCGATTTGGCATTCATGTCGCCAACTCTCAATTTTGAGGTGGGTCAAATCGGGCAACTGCCAATCATTCAAGATGAATGCGCTGAGCCGACTGTTTGTACGCTTGTTGAAGCTGCTCGCACGATTTCAAAACTTGATTATGATTCGCTTGAAACTTCTTGGGATTTCAAGCGCCATCCATTGGTCTGATGTCTTATGGGTGGAAAGAAAATCAAAGCGTTAACGTCATGTGGCAGGTCGGATTGGGTAAATTCGCGCACGGAGAATAAGGAACGCACTTTATTCTTGTTTAATAATTTGCTTACAGGCTGTCCGGTGCCAAAAGCATCGGCCGTTAGAAAACACTTGCCTGCTTTGGACAGCGTTGACAATTCGCTTGCTTTGAATTGCATTCAATCGCTTTTTGCTGATTTGGATGAGGATCGTTTCTATGTGAACTATGAGCTTAGGGGGGTTGCAAAGTATCTAATTGGCAACGGGTTTGCTGACGGTGGCATTCCTAGCTCGAATATAGAGTTCCTTGCTTTTACTAAAACTCCGATTGGAATGCTGAAAGACGGATACGGACTATTTCCTGATAAGGATAAAAAGGCAATAGCCATTTCGGATGCCAAGCCCTACGACGCCATGCTTACCCTTGATGGCTTGTACAGACATTTGCGCAATTCTATTGCTCACGGTCAGTTTGCTGAAGTTAAACGGAAGTCTGCGAGTAACGGCAAGCGAGAACCTTTTCTCTATTTCCAGGACACTAATGCGAAGGGTCAGATTTCCGCCCGCATGTTCCTGTCGTATAAACGCATTAAGTTAATCGGTGAATTGCCGAACTAGTTAATGGCAGGAAGCTCGGGGGAATTGGCCATTTGACTGCGTTGCTGATTTAGTTCAACTGTGTTTGGAGATTGTTCATGCCAGTCTTGCTTTCTGAAAAATACGAGGCTCGCAAGGCCGAGGTCAATGCTCGCTTTGAGCAGCTTCGCGCCAACGAGGAAGAGCTCAACCGAATCTTTGCCAAGATCTACAACATGGAGGGCGAGGTGCCCATCGAGGTCGAGGATAAGTACGTCTCGGTGGCGCGCATATTCGATACCGCCGACGAGATCCCCGAGAGCTACAAGGGCAACAAGTATGTGCGCACCAAGCGCGACGAGATCACCTCGCTTATAAGCTATGCCGTGGGCTGCATGTTCGGCCGTTATTCGCTGGACGTGGACGGTCTGGTCTTGGCTGATCAGGGTGCCACGGTCTTTGACTATCTGGCCAAGATGCCCGATCCCGAGAATGTGACCTTTAAGCCAGATAGCGATAACGTGCTGCCTATCACCGATGACGAATACTTTGACGACGACATCGTGCGTTACTTTATCGACTTTGTGCGCACCGTGTATGGCGAGGAGACGCTCGAGCAGAACCTGGCCTTTATTGCCGAGGCGCTCGGCGGCAAGGGCGCCTCGCGCGAGGTCATCCGCACCTACTTTTTGAAGGACTTCTTTAAGGACCACTGCCAGACCTACAAGAAGCGTCCCATCTACTGGCTGTTCGACAGCGGCAAGAAGGGCGGCTTTAGGGCGTTGGTCTACATGCATCGCTATCGCCCTGATTTGTTGGCGCTGATTCGTACGGGTTATATCCATCCTCAGCAAGAACGTTACCGCAATCGGTTGATGTGGATTGCCGACCAGATAGAGGTAAGCGACAGTCGTGATCGTGCTCGTCTTACTAAGGAGCAAAAGCGCATAAGCGACCAAGCTGCCGAGCTCGTGAGCTACGAGGAGAAGGTCCATCACCTTGCAGACCAAATGATTGAGATTGATTTGGATGACGGCGTTAAGGTCAATTACGCCAAGTTCCAGGACGTTCTCGCCAAAATCAAATAGTCGTCTGCGCGCTAGAAGTCGAAAGAGCCGCTATGGGAGCATTGGTAAACAACAATCAGATCATTCGAATCGATAGCAATCTTCTGCTCGATCCAACCATGTGCGATGCGTACATGGACGGTTCCTACTTATGCTTGACCCCCAATGAGTTCAACATCTTGTTTTGCATGGCTCAAAAACCGGGTCATGCATTTTCTCGCCAAGAGCTGTTTGTTGCGGCATTTGGCCACGATGACCCTAAGTCACATCGAGTGCTCGATAGCCATATCAAGAACATTCGCAAGAAATTGAAAGAAGATGCCCGCAACGCTCGTTGGCTTAAGGGCGTTCACGGTTATGGCTATCGTCTCGATTTTGCTCCGGGATTTGAGCCTGAGGCGAGCGTTGGTGAGGGCGGGCGTGTATTTCGTTCTGCGCATGGCGACCGTGTGCTTGTCGTTGATTCTGAGAACCGTATTGTTCAGCTCGATGGCGAGGAGCTTGCGCTTACTCCGAATGAGTATAGCGTTTTGAATGCATTTACAACCAGGCCAGGCGTCGAGGTTTCAAACGAGGAACTGTCGCAGATTTCTATGGGCATCGGCTTTGCTGAATCGAAGAGGGCTCTTGCAACACATGTCAAAAACCTCCGCAAGAAGCTGGGGGAGGAGATAAAGAATCCTCTTTGGATCGCAACGGTGTACGGGTTTGGGTATCGGTTTTTGGGTGCCGAAGAAACTCCCGAGCCGCATGAAGAGCAAATACTAGATGACTCCCTAGTCGAGCTCTCCGAACAGCTGCAAATGGCATTTGATACAACGTCCGGTTCCATTCTTTTATGGCATGACGTTGGCGGTGCATACGCGGATGTTGTTGAGCGGCTATTGTTGCCCGACGATGTTGTGCTGATTCGCGAGGATGTGGCCGGCAAATTCGATACGATTCGAGCTATTAACGAACTCGGCTTCGATGAACGAGCGCTGTTCTATCGGTCATCACCGTGCGTTGTCGATGCGAACGATTGGTTTGCGGACGTTGAAGCGAGTGCTGAGAGCTTTGTCCCTGAGACGCAAAGTGATCCGGTCGAAGCCCGAGAAAACGTTATTGAAGATGATGAATGCGGGCCGGTCGCGGCAGCTCCGCGCGTTGCTGTGGCTGAAGACGTACATCCCCAGCCGTTCCACGGCGAGCGTGTTGATACCGGATCTGAAGGCGTCATGGCCAGTAAGCCAACTCTTCCCAAGCTTGATGAGGATTGGTATCTACTTTCCCAGTTTGCAGAGCTGGCGGGATGCTCGCCCGACGAAACGCTCAAGCTGGAATTGTTTGCCTATCAAACGGGGTTCACGCTTTATGCTGACTGCGCCTGTAGAGGCCGGGGCGTAAGCCAGACAGATTTCTATCTGTCTTTGATGCACGGAGCCATCGTCGAGCACGATAGCCTGCCTCAACCCATGTTGAACTGTATGTCCTTTAAAAACATTGTCTATCGAGCCATTAGGTCGGGCGACTTGCTTGATTACGATAAGTCGAGCTGGATTACGCGCGATGGTCTTGATGAGCTTGATATTAGGGATGCCGATTTGCGCAGCTTTGCTTTGGATGTCATCGAGCGTAGCGCTGATGACGACACGCCGTACTTTACCGTGCCGTGGCTCAGGCGCTGCGCATCCGATTTGCCCTTACTTGAGTACGGTCTATCCGATGCATTTTACGAAAGCGTGCTCCTGTCGCAGGAGGACCTGTTGGGGCACGGAAACCTTGTGGGCATTAAGCTCTTTGCGCCACGCGGCCACCCCATGAAGGGTCGCGATTTTATCCGAGCGGTGGTGGGTCGCGAGATATCGATCGATATCGACGATCTTGTCGACTTGCTTTCGGAAGAGTACGGCGTAGTGGTTCCGCGTGCGCAGCTCATCCAGATAATCCGTAAGTCCGACTTGTTTTATTCAAGCGCTAGCGAGCGCGTATTTGTTAGTCATGACCAGTTTGTACTAGAAGTGGAGTAAGACAATGGAAATGGAAAAGTTCATCAACACGGGTATTGCTGAGGGCTGGGTTCGCAAAACCGACAATAGCGAGCGCAAGTTTATTAACGGTCAGAACCAGGATTGTCCAATTTACGAGGTACGCGTCGATAAGTTGCATTTCAATGTGCAGAATGGACGAATTGCTACCTTCATTTCGCGCTATCAGGCAGAGCATCCCGAGGGCCTGCCTCAGGATCAAACGGAGCTCGATAACCTCATTGCGGGTATGGTTGAGGCGGATAACCCCAAGCATCTTAAGACGACTATGTTGGATATTAAAAACAAGGGCCAACAACAATCTGCGATCATTTTGACCAACGGCGTTGTCATTGACGGCAACCGTCGTTTTACCTGCTTGCGTAAGTTGTCTGCTGCCGAGAACACCCTTCGCATGCTGCGCTGCTGTGTGTTTCCCGATACCTATGACGAAAATGCTATTAAGGGCCTTGAGCTCGAGATTCAGCTGGGCGAGGACAGCAAACAGGAATATGATGCCATCTCTCGTCTGGTCGATATTGATAGGTGGGTCAATGAAGGGCGTATGACGGCAGAAGAATATGCCAAGCATGCCAATATGAAGCAGAGCGAAATGAAGAACAGTCTCGCTCAAATCGATATGTTGAAAGATTTTCTTGAGTTCTGCGAGGCTCCCGGCGCATTTCATATTGCCCAGGACCTTAAGTTGCAAGGCCCTATCGAGTCGCTTACGACCAGGCTTGGTAAGGTCAAGAACAAGGACGATCGAGAAGAGATTAAAAATGCCGTGTTTGCAAATTTGTTGTGTCAGACGCTCGGTGACCGCACGCGTGAGGTGCGCGAGTTTATCGATAATTTGATTGCTGACGACAAGCTGCGCGAAGAGCAGCTGGATTATACCGTTGAGGTTTTGGAAAGGCTTGAGGAAAAGCCTGACGACGTGGTTGTCACTACGGAATATCTTCGCGATACGTTTGGCTCTGACACGCGTTTGAAAGAGGGGATGAAGGCGTCTAGAACCGTTGCCCGCACGAAGGCCGGCAATCGTAACATCAAAAACGGACAAGTGCGTGCCGTCCGCAACGCACTCTCGAATGTTGGCGAAGTTGACGTGGAAATACTGCACAAACTGGAGCCCGAACAACTCGCCAATATGCAGGATGGGCTGCAGTCTCTTCTTGAGAAAGCCCAGGAAGTTCTCGATGCCGTCCAAAAAAATCTAGAAGGCTAGGCAATGCGTTTATATCAGCGAGGCGGACAAATCTATCTTGATCCCAAGCCTCTCGATGCCGACTCTCTGCGTCGCAATGCTCGCTTTAAGATGACCTGTAGGGCATACGTCAGGTGTGTCGTTAAGGGTCATATTTTGCTCGAAGAGATCGGCAACTATACAGAGTTCGAAAAGATTGTTGGCAAGCTATCGAAGGTTGCCAGCCGTCTTGGTGTGGCGCTATCGGTCGATGACGATCTTCAGGACGGCTTTACGCAGATTCGCGAACTTGCCGAGCAACGTTCGCGTTTGGGAAACGAGATCAAGCGCGGCGACCACAAACACGATGCCCATCTCGCAGAGTTCTCGGAGGTTGTCGATGCCGCCATGGCGCGTCCGCTAAAGGATCGCCAGATGCGCGACGCGTTTTTCTTGGCAACGATGGGACGTGCGGGCAACTTCTCGGTGCCGGGGTCGGGTAAAACGGCGACCGTTCTTGGTGCGTTTGCCTTTTTGGCACAGCGCGGCATGGTCGATCGCATTATGGTCGTGTGCCCAAAAAACGCATTTGATTCCTGGGCGACGGAGTGGAGGCTCTGCTTTGGCGATAAGTGGCCACTCAACTTGTTTACAACGCAAGACGATGCTTACCGAAAGCTTGGTAAGTCTGACCGCCGGAGGTATATTCGCGCTCGTGTGGGCGGTTGCAATTTGCTGCTTGTGAATTACGAGGCGGCTATTGGCGTTGCCGAGGAACTCAGTAAGGTCGCTGGAGAGCGTACGCTTTTGGTGTTCGACGAAATCCATCGCGTTAAGCGCGTTGGCGGAAAACAAGCTAACGCGGCTCTCGTTGTTTCTAAGAGTGCTCCCTATACGTTTGCCCTGACGGGCACGCCAATTCCTAACGGATATATCGATATTTACAATATGTTGCACATTTTGTATCCGCGGGAGTATGACAACTTTTTTGGCTTTGAGAAAAGCGAGCTCAAAAACGCCGAGGACTCGGACATTGAGCTCGTGAACAACAAGTTGCAGCCATTTTATTGCCGTACGACCAAGGATGACCTAGGCGTCCCGAGGGCTGAGCCCGACGAGCTTATCAAGGTGTCGTCTGGCGAGCGTACGAATCTACTGCTCGGCGTTATTAAAAACCGTTACCGTCGCAACAAGCTGACCTTGATGCTGCGTGTTCTGCAGATGGAAAACGATCCGATCGACCTACTCGAAACGCTTAATCCCGAAGACTATCGTTGGATTATCGAAGAAGACGAGGAGACCGGCGAGGTCGATGCCGTCGACCACTCCGATAAGATTGTGGGCATGATTCGATCTGCCGGCGCATCGAGCAAACGTGCTCGTTGCTGCTCTCTGATTGGCGACTTGGTTGCACAGGGGCGCTCGGTTATCGTTTGGTGCATTTTCATCAAGAGCATGTCCGATCTTCAGCGCGGTCTGGCTGATATGGGGATTGAGGCGCGTACGATTAACGGTCAGGATGACCTTGTCTGTCGTTCGGCAGACCTGGATGACTTTAGGGCTGGCAAGTTTCCCGTACTCATTACCAATCCTCATACGCTTGCCGAGTCTGTCTCGCTGCATTCGATTTGTCACGATGCCGTGTACTACGAGTACAGCTTTAATCTGGTCCATTTGCTGCAGTCCCGCGATCGAATCCACCGTTTGGGCCTGCCGCAAGATCAGCAGACAAGGTACTACTACCTTTCGGAAGATTACGACCTTGGAAGGCCCGATCCGTGGTCGCTTGACGAGGAAATATATACTCGCCTGCGTGAAAAAGAGAACACCATGCTCAGGTGTATTGATTCCGAAATACTCGAGACGCAGCCTACCTCTCAAGAGGATTTGGATGCTATTTTCGCCGGTTTGTTTGATGACTAGTTTTGAGAGTTTGCCATGAAGCTTGCAGATATTACATCCGAGCTGCTGCATTTGTTTGCAGGTCAGAACGCCGATTGCGGAGGTGCCATTGTTGTGTGGCATGATCCGTCCGGTGAATTTGAGGATGTGCTTGCAGATTTGGAGCTGCCGGGCGTCATCGTTCTCGTTGATCGCGAGGGTGGTCGGTTTGCTATCAAGCGTAAGCTCAATGGTGACTTGGGCGGACGTAAGGTGCTTATATATCGTCGCTGCGCAGGGGAGCCGTCTGGCGATTGGCTGGCGGATGTTGAAGCGCGTTGCGTCCCGTTTGCCGCCGACTATGTTTCTGTGCAGCTACGCGAGATCGGCGCGGTTGATTCGTATGAGATACGCGCGGCGCTTGAGTCCCATAAAGCCTTTTTTGCCAAGCGCCGCAACGTTATAAAGCTCAATAAGTTGCTGCATTCATCGAGGGAAGTCGCTGTTGAGAACGTCGATGAGCTTGAGCTTGGCATTTTGGCTGTCTGCTTGGGTGCCAGCGAACTCGATCCCGCGGCAATCGTATCAGGCTATTTGGCACTCCTGCACGAGGGCAATGCTGATCAGGTGGTTGTCTTACTTACTGAATATGAGATGAATGGCTATTTCTGCGAGCTCATTCGTCATTGGTGCGGTTTTGATGGGAACGCGCTCGAGCTATCTCGTGTTCCCGAGTTGCTGGTCCACGTGTTGCTCACCGCCTGCTCGCGTTCGATGACGGGTGGATGTCTGGACGCGCTGTCGGGACGTTTCTCTTCCCAGGCTGTTCATGCCGCGTTCTGCCGCGCATGCGTTGATTATTGGGTTCGTGGCGGTAATCGTCTATTGCTGTTGAGTATGACAACGGCGGTTGAGCGCGAGCTTGAGCTTGGAAAGATACTCGCTGACGTTGGTCTTGACTGTATTGCAGGAGCCGACGTCTTTCCCTGCATCGATGCCACCATTCTGCGCATGCTGTTTGAGCGGGTGCGTCTGTCTGTGGACGCTGCCGATGAGGTTTTGTCGGTCGTGGCCTCTCGTCGTGGATCGCTCTGGTATGAGGAACTTGCCTGCTATTATCGCGGCGTTTCGGCTGCAGCTCATATGCAGCGTTTTTATCGCGACCATGTAGAAGGTTTTGCGGGCATGGGGGCTTTGGCCCTTTGGGGTTCTTATGCCAGCGATTTCTATCGCATGGACGCTTGGTACCGTGAGCTGGTGACAGAGTTCGCCGGTGCCTTTAGAGCGGGGGAGTACGAGCTCGATGAAGACTTCCGGGCCTGCTTTGAGTCGATGGAAGCTTTGTATAAAGGCTGGTTTCTTAAGGAGCTCTCTCGCCGTTGGGCAAGCGCGTCGGGCGATGCATTGGGCTTGCAGGGATATGTGAAAGGTATTCCGCGTCAGGTTGATTTTGATCTGAGCTACGTTGAGCCCGCGAATCGCCGCGGAAAGCGTATTTGGGTCATCGTTTCTGATGCTTTGCGCTATGAGGTTGCTGCAGAACTTGCCGAGCGTCTTGAGCGCGAGACAAAGGGTCGGTGCGAGCTTGGCGCCGTGCAAGGCGTGTTTCCTTCGATAACCAGATGCGGTATGGCTGCCTTGTTGCCTCATGGAACGATGCGTTACGAGGCATGCGGAGAGGGGGGATCGGGCTTTGGCGTGCTTGTTGATGGGGGGCGCGTCGATACTATCGAATCTCGCCAAAAGGTGATTGGCAAGCATTATGAGGGTGCTGTTGCGGTTCGCTATGACCGTTTTGTCGGCGAGATGGACCGTGCCGAACGCAAGAAGGTCGTAGGAGACGCGAACGTTGTCTACATCTATCACGATCTCATTGATGCCATTGGTGACAAGGCCGCAACCGAGCGCAGGGCGTTTCATGCCTGCGACGAAACAATTGACGAGTTATCGGTGCTGGTCAAGCTCATCGTGCGTGAGTTTATGTCGTCTCGAATCGTCATTACGGCAGATCATGGGTTTCTGTATACCGCAGAGCCGCTTGCCGAGTATGATCATACGAGTGTTGCGGACGTGGCGGGCGACGTCATTGAGGCTGGACGCCGCTGGGCTGTTGCCTCGAGCGATTCTGAGTCCGATACGCTGCTTAAGGTTGCTCTACCCGCTTCTGCTGGTAGCCTCGTGGGCTTTTCGCCACGTGAATGCGTGCGCTTGCGACGTCCCGGCGGAGGCGAGAACTTTGTCCATGGCGGTATCTCATTGCAGGAGATATGTGTGCCGGTTTTGACCTTTAGTAATAAGCGCGCCGGAACGCGTGGCTTCGTCGCATCAAGCCCCGTTGGCTTGTCCCTCGTTACGCAACTTGAATCCATCTCGAATGCGTCTTTCTTCCTTGAGTTTCTGCAAGATGAGGCGGTGGCCGGCAAGATTCTTCCTGCGAATTATGAAGTGTTTGTTGTCGATCGCAGCGGAAGCCCCATAACCGACATTGCGCGAATCGTAGCCGATTTAACTGAAGCCGATGCGACGGCGCGCCGCTTTAAGGTAATGCTGACGGTGCGTCCAACCGTTGAACTTGATGAACACGCAGAGTATGCACTTTGCCTGAGAAACGCGGATAGCGGCGAAGAGCGGGTTCTTCAGACGCTGCACTTCCATGTTTATCTGGGTGGTGAATGGTAAGTGGGGGCTGAATAGGGAGGTTTCACCATGAAGATCGAAGTTGATGTAGACCAGCTGCGCGAGAGTCTGCTCGACCGCGCGGGGAGCGCGGCGGGCGCGGGCTTTCCGGCCGCCATGCTCGACGTGATGGATATCGAGGATGAGTCCCCTCAAGAGCTCCTAGCCCGAGCCGAACGCGAAGGCCTCGACCTCCGCGGCTTTGCCGTCGACGATGACTAGGGTAGCTAATTTGGGATGGGGCGTCTTCACCCGCAGCTGCGCGAAAATGCACGATAAGCCGTCCCAATGGAGCCTAATGAGCTCGCGGCCGTTCTATTTTGACTGTACGCTGGCTAAGTGAGTAGGCTTTATTGGAAATCCCGAGCACCCGACTAATTTGCTTCAACAAACCCGCAGGTCGTAGACTTGTGTTTTGGAGACGTGGTCGGCGATTTGGCAAAAGTCTACTCACTTAGTTTTGAGAGACGCCAATTGTCCGCAGCGAGACCCCAGCCGGGGCGATTGATGCTCAAATGTAGCCAATTCGGGACATCTACCCCCTGGCCGCTACGACGCGAGCGTGGCAATGACGGCTTCGTCGCCGGCGTATATGAGGGTGTTGCCATCGGGGATGATCGTTTGGCCGTCGCGCTTGAGCATTACCACGATAAACGGGTGCTTGCCCTGCGGCACGTCGCGCAGGCGCTGACCGGCCAGACGTCCATGGGGCGTTACGGTGACCTCGCGTAGCGTAACCTCGGCACGCTCTTCAAACGTCGGCGCGGCCATAACCAGAAGGTCGCCTTCCTCGATCACGGTATCGCCGTTGGGTAGCACCGGGTGCGCACCGTCACGAAGCACCAGGACGACAAGCATGTCCGTTGCACTGCCAATATCCGCGAGCGAGCGTCCGGCAAACGGATGTCCAGCTCCCACCTTGAGCTTGACGAACGACATACCTTCTTCGTCGCGGTAATCGTTAAAGGTGCGGCGCACGTCGCCTTCTGCATCGATCATATCGAGTTTTTTCGCCACCGCCGGCAGCAGCGAGCCCTGCACCACAATGCTCGACACGGCAATCACAAAGACCAGGTCAAACAGGTCATGTCCACCGGGAACGCCGGCCACCACGGCAAAGAGGCTAAAGACGACCGAAGCCGCGCCGCGTAGGCCCGCCCAGCTTACGAGCGCTACCTGGTGAGGGTTTGTCTTAAAGGGCGCCAGCAGCAGACCGACGGCGATGGGGCGGCTCACGAAGAGCATAAACGCCATGAGTGCCAGGCCCGGCAGCAGCATTTGCGGCAGGCGGGCGGGCGTCACGAGCAGGCCGAGCAAAAAGAAGATGGTCATCTCGGCCATCTCGGTGAGGGTATCGAAGAAGTGCGCCAGCTCGACCTTACCGGTGATGTCGCTCGCGCCTAGCACGATGCCGGCAAGGTATACGGCCAAAAAGCCGTTGCCGCCCAGGTAGCTCGGCAGCGCGTAGGCGACGATGGCCACGGCGAACAAGAAGATGGTCTGCGCGCCCTCGGCTGTTGCATGCGCGCGCTCGATAAGGCGGCCTGATGCCCAGCCGATGGCAAGGCCCAGGCCCACGCCTAGGATGATCTGCTTGGCCAGCAGCACTGGGATGTTAATGTCGCCGCCGGCCGCGAGTGTGGCGAGCACGGCGGTGAGCATGTAAGCGACGGGATCGTTGGAGCCCGATTCGACCTCGAGCAGCGAGTCGGTGCCACCTCTCAGCGACAGGCTGTGCTCGCGCAGCACGCTAAAGACGCTCGCCGCATCGGTAGACGCCACGACCGATCCCAGCAGCAGGCCGCCGATCCAGTCGAAGCCCAGCACGAAGTGCGCAAAGGCGCCCGTGATGCCAGCGGTGATGACGACGCCGAGGGTGCTCAGCAGCACCGCGGGCACGGCGACAGGTTTGGCGCGGTCGATATTGGTGTTAAAGCCGCCGTAGAACATGATGAACAGCAGCGCCGTGCTGCAGACGGTTTCGGTGAGCGCATAGTCGCTAAAGTCGATGTGCGCCGGACCGTTGACGCCCAGCAGCATGCCCAGTGCGATAAAGATAAGCAGGGTGGGGAAGGGGAGCTTTTTGCCGACGGGTTTAATGGTCAGGCACAAAATGATGACGAGGCCGATAAAGAGAAGTATCTGGTTCATGGATGGTGTCCGCTCCCGGGTGATTGGCGTGGCACGGTCAGTTATCTGCGTTTATTTGTACCCAAAGATGGTGGGTTTTAGGGGGGGCGGATTGCGGGCGTGCTCATTTTCGACACGAGGCTGCGGCGTGTGCGATGCTGGCCGGGACGCTGGGCCAGACGGCGTGGCGTGAGCGGTGCGGGTTGACAGGCGTGCGCTGGCGACCGTTGACGGTATGCAACCCTTTCCAGCTTTATTGCAACGGAGTACAATGGGTAACGTTTAAGTTCAACTTGAAGTTTTAGTTGCGGCTCCGGGCTTCGGCCGCAATGCAAAGAGAGGCGTTCCATGGCGATCTATGTGACATCCGATGCTCACGGGCACGTCCGTGCGCTTGACGAGGCCCTGTCCAAGATTTCGCTGTCGTCCGACGATACGCTGTACGTGCTGGGTGACATGATTGATCGCGGGCCCGATCCGGTTGGCGTTATTAAGCTCGTGCGCTCGCTACCCAACGCTCGCGTGCTCAAGGGCAATCACGAGCAGATCATGCTCGATGCCATCATTGGCCAAGATCCGCTCGATGCCGAGACCTGGGATATCAACGGCGGTTGGACTACCCGTCAGCAGCTCAACGATATGGAATTTGAGGCGTACGAGGAGCTCGTGCGTTGGATGGCGACGCTGCCGCTCTATGCGGTGGCCGAGACTGACGAGCGTCCGTACCTGCTGGTGCATGCCGGCATCCAGACCGAGGCGGCGCGGGCGTTTTTGCTTGAACATGGGGTTGATTGTGCCGATGGCGCGGGGGCGGTGGATGCCGATCGCGAACTGCTGAAGCAGATGCTTGCCGTGCAGTCGTCCGATGACTTGCTGTGGATTCGTCACGGCTATTGGGATGCGCCGACAGGGCTGCTTTCTGCCGAGGGCAAGGGCCCGGTCGTGGTGAGCGGCCACACGCCCACGGTGTCGCTCGGGCGTTATTGCGAGGTCGGCGGCCTGGCGGGGCTCGATGAGGAGTCGGGCCGCGGGCAGATCGTGCGCCTGGGCGGCGAGGATACCGCCGGCGTGCCCGATCGCATCGACATCGACTGCGCCGCCGCCACCGGGTCGGAGTTCGGCCGCGTAGGCATTCTGCGTCTGGACGACGGGGCCGAGTTCTACGCAAACATCAATCCGGGCGAATAACCTTGTTCCGCCGTTCTACCGAACGGCGGCCACGTTAGCTAATTTGGGACGGGGCTTTTTTGACTACTTTTGCCTTTCTGCCCACCAAATGATTTTTCTGGGACGGGGATTTAAAAATCATTTGGCTGCCCGCTGGCTAAGTGAGTAGACTTTTTTGGAAATGCCGAGCACCCAACATGCTTGCTTCAACAAAACCGCAGGTCACAGACTTGTGCTTTGTCGGTGTGGTCGGGGATTCGGTAAAAGTCTACTCACTTAGTTTTGCGTGGTGCATTTTGTCCGCAACGAGACCCCAGTCGGGGAGATTCCATCGCAAACTAGCTGCCTCCATTGCACCATTTAGGCGCCGTATGGGTTGCGGTCGCGTTCGATGCGTTGGCGGATGTGGGCGTACTCGATAATCAGTAGCACCAGGAGTAGGGCCATGATGGCTAGGTAGCTCACCACAGCGCCCATCAGACCCAGCAGCTTAATCAGGATCACCGGCAGCACCACGCTCACGGCGAAGCAGATCAGGTAGATCTTGGTGACGTCGCCGGCGTGGCGCAACACCGTGATGATGGCGTAGATAAAGTCGATGGCAGCGGTGGTGCCGCCGGCGACAACCATTAGCAGTGCCAGCGTGCGGTAGCGCTCAAAGTTGAGGCCGTACATAAAGCTCATGATGGGGATGCCGGGGCCTGCCATAAATGCGGCGCACGCTCCGGTAATGACCACGATCAGTGCCATAACGGCAACAATAATCAGGTCAAAGCGGCGACGCTTGCGCGGATTCGCCCAAATGCTCGATAGACGCAGGAGCTGCGGTTTATAGATAAATCCAATGCTCAACAAAATGGCCTGCGCCGGGAAGAACAGCGCATTAAAGTACAGCTGATACTTGTAGGCCAGTGTGCCTTCCATCACGAACTTGGGCATGCTCTCGATAAGGTTAAACAGGAACAGCGCGCCAAAGAGCGGGGCGCACTGGATAAACAGGTGGCCAGCCTCGCGCAGGCTCATGCGGCGTGATTTTTCGGTCTCGAGCAGGGCGAGCGGGGCGGTGAGCAGCACGAGCGAGGCAATCGCGGTGACACCCATGGCCATGGCCGCGATGGGCATGCTGCGCGTAAGGAACAGTGCCACGCTAAAGACCGCGATGACGCCGGCGGAACGCAACGTTTGGCTCATGCCGGCCAAATAGAGCTTGTCGGCCTGCTGCAGGCGGCCCTCGTACACGTCGGCGATGCCGTCGATCACCTTATAGAGGTAGACGCCCAGGCCGATTGTGGCCATCTGCGCATCGTAGCCGCGGGCGCTGCTGTATACCAGGCCGCATGCCAGCGCGAGCGCTCCGCAGAGCCAGCGGTTGAGCTGGTAGGAGGCGAAGGAGGTTTTCTCGTCGATATCCGAGACCTGGAAATTGCGCACGCCGTAGTTGCACGCGATCATGATGAGCGTGCCGGTGACAAATGCGATGGAGAACTTGCCGGCTTCCTCGGCGCCCACGAGCTGCGTCGACACAATGGTGAGCAGCGGAAACGCCATGCCCCATACGGCGGTGCCCAGGGTATTCCAAAGGTAGTCGCGACGGGTGGCGTGATCTTCGTACTCGGCTTCTTGCGTGGAGAAGCCGCCGCCGTAGACGGCTCCGAGCAGGCGGTTCCACCAGGCATTGACCATGCGGTGGATGGGGCCGGGCTGGCGATCGCGCTCGCGGCGACGGCGTGTGGCCTGGCTGCTGTCGGGACCGCCGGCGTTACGCTGGCTCAGCTCTTGGATTCGTGCGAGCTCCTCGGCGGTGTGCGATGCGGGAAACAGGCCGTTCTCGATGCGTCCGCCCTGTCCGTGCGCCCCACCCGATACGGTGGGGTCGGCGACGCCATTGCGGCGGGCGATGGTGCGGCGGATGCTATCGAGGGGCGTGATGCTCAAGGCGATTCCTTTCTCTTACTGCGCTCTAGTATAGTCGCGGTGGTGTCCATTCGTGTTTTTGAACAGGTTGTTCAATAATTTCGGCGGGCGGCTGTAATTTGTCGGTAAACGTGCGGTATCCTGTTGAAGTTTTGTGACCCCCCGATGCCGCTTGCGCGGTACCAAGGAGTTTCTACCCATGGATGTCGCTGCGTTTTTGCTGGCTCTTGTGCCGATCATCTGGCTCGTCGTGATGCTGCTGTGCTTTAAATGGCCAGCTTGGAAGGCCGCTATTGGCTCGTTCGCCCTTTCGTGCGTGCTCGCCTTTGCGTGGTGGCATTTGCCGGCGGCGCAGATAGCCACGGCCTCGCTCGAGGGCTTTTTGATGGCCCTGTGGCCCATCGTGCTCGTAATTATCGCCGCGGTGTTCACGTATAACCTGTGCGTGCGCACGGGTGCCATGGACGTGATCGGCAGTATGATCACCTCCATCAGCAGCGATCGTCGTCTGCTGGCGCTGCTCGTGGCCTGGTGTTTCGGCGGTTTTATGGAGGGCATGGCCGGCTTTGGTACCGCCGTTGCCATTCCCGCCGGCATGCTCGCGGGCCTTGGTTTTGAGGCCGTGCCTGCCGTGCTCATTTGCCTGCTGGCCAACGGCGTGCCCACGCCCTACGGCTCCATTGGCATCCCCACGGTGTCTGTTGCCGACCTGGTGGGTCTGAATTCCCTGCACCTGGCGACCGTTCAGCTGGTGCAGCTCGCGCCCTTCTTTGTGGCGATGCCGCTGCTTATCGTGCTGGTTGCGGGCCGTGTTGCCGATGACCAAGGTAACGTTGCGAGCGTGAGTGAGCGCCTGCACGGCGTTGCTGGCGTGGCGCTGCTTTCCGGTGTGTCCTTTGTTGGTGCGGCCCTGGTCGTTGCCATGTTTGTGGGTCCCGAGCTGGCCGTGGTCGTGGGCTCCATCGTGTCACTCGCGCTGACTGCCGCGCTTGCCATGCGCGCCGAGAAGTCCGGTCACTTGGACGCGCGCTTCCATATGAATATCGAGGCCGGCGAACAGCTCACCGTTAAATCGGCGCTTTCGGCCTGGTCGTGCTTCATTCTGATTTTTGTGCTGCTGCTGGGTACCTCCAACCTGGTGCCCGTCGTGCACGCCGCGCTCGCGCCGTTTGCGAGCCACGTGCAGGTGTATTGCGGCGAGAACCCCGGTGCGCTTACGTTTTCGTGGATCAACACGCCGGGTGTTTGGATTTTCCTGGCCGCGTTTGTCGGCGGCGCGATTCAGGGCGCTTCGCCGCGTCTGATGGGCGAGGTGCTGGCCGCGACCGTCAAGCAGATGATGCCGACGGTCATTACCATGCTTTCGGTGCTGGGCTGCGCCAAGGTGATGGGCTATGCGGGCATGATTTCATCGATTAGCGCGTTCTGCATCGCCATCGCCGGTGGTCTGTACCCGATTCTGGCTCCGTGGATCGGTGCCGTCGGTGCGTTCGTGACCGGTTCGGGCACGTCCTCGGGCATGCTGTTTGGTCCCATCCAGAGCCAGGCGGCTACGGCGCTGGGCGTGAGTGACTACTGGATGGTCGCGCTGAACGCCCTGGGCGTCGCCGCCGGTAAGATGATCTCGCCACAGACCCTCGCCATCGGTCTTGCCGCCGTTCACGTGCGCGGTAAGGATGCCGAGCTCCTGGGCGCAGTGCTGCCCTACGCCGCCGGCATGCTGGTCCTCATGAGCGCCATCGCCATGCTCGGCCAAGGCTTGCCGCTGTAGTCGGCACTTTGGGAACGTCCCTAAGTGCCGGCATCTGGGGACACTCCTTTGCCGTTGCCTGTTCAAGAGTGTCCCCAGCGACTAGTCGTTTAAGAACGTCCCCAATGACTAGGCCGCTTGCGCGCGATTTTTGACCGTTGGGCGGGCGCTTCGCCGTTGCCGCAAAAACGTTTTTGCATATCGGGTACAACGGGCTTTACGTGAGTAAAGTGCGCGCCGCGTCCACGTGTCGCGCTTTTAAAGGAGGCCCCATGTCTGGTGTTACCCCTGCAGAAGTTCTGTCTAACTTTGGTCTTACGCTGGTCGAAGATCCCGCCGAGAACCAGCCCCGCCTGCTGGTGGACCTGCCGGCGGCAGAGCTCGTCGAGCATGCCATCCGCCGCAACGAAGGCCGCATGGCCTCCAACGGCGCGTTGGTGATCGAGACGGGGGGGCGCACCGGCCGCTCGCCTAACGACCGCTTTATCGTCGACACGCCCGACGTGCACGACAAGATTGCCTGGGGCGCTGTCAACCGCCCGCTGTCTGTCGAGAGCTACGAGGCCATCAAATCCGGCGTCGTCGACTATCTCAACGAGCGCGACGTGTTCGTCACCCGCGGTATGGCCGGTGCCGACCGCAACCATACACGTCGCCTGCTTGTCGCCTGCGAGCGTGCCAGTCAGGCGCTCTTTATTAAGCAGATGCTTGCCCGCCCGCTTGCCCGCGAAATCGCACGCACCGGCGAGCCGGACTTCTGCGTGCTCGCGGCGCCCGGTTATCAGTGCGATCCTGCCATCAAGGGCCTCAACTCCAGCGCCGCCGTGGTCATCAATTTCCAGGAGCGCGTGATTCTGGTCGCTGGTACCGGCTACTCCGGCGAGATCAAAAAGTCCATCTTCAGCGTTATGAATTACCTGCTGCCCGTCGAGGACGACGTACTGCCCATGCATTGCTCGGCCAGCATGGATCCCGTCACGCACGAGACCGCGGTGTTCTTTGGCCTGTCCGGCACCGGCAAGACCACGCTTTCGGCCAATCCCACACGCCTGCTGATCGGCGATGACGAGCACGGCTGGTCCGATATGGGCATCTTTAACGTCGAGGGCGGCTGCTACGCCAAGTGCGAGGGCCTGGACGCGTTCCACGAGCCCGAGATTTTTAACGCCGTCCGCTTTGGCGCCATCTGTGAAAACGTGGTACTCGATGAGAATCGCAAGCCCAACTACGACGACGTCTCGATCACGCACAACACGCGCGTGGCCTACCCTGTGGAGCACATTCCCAACGCGTGGACCAAGGGCATGGGCACCACTCCGAGCGTCGTGCTGTTTTTGACCTGCGACGCCTTTGGCGTGTTGCCGCCCATCTCGCGCCTGACGGCCGATGCCGCCATGTACCACTTTGTGACGGGCTTTACGGCCAAGATCCCCGGCACCGAGGTCGGCGTCACCGAGCCCACGCCCACGTTCTCCTCGCTGTTTGGCGAGCCGTTTATGCCGCTCGACCCTATGGTCTACGCTAAGATGCTCGGCGAGCGCATCGCCGACGGCCGCACGCGCGTCTACCTGGTCAACACCGGCTGGATTGGCGGCGGCTACGGCGTGGGTCATCGCATCGAGCTTGCCTACACGCGCTCACTGGTCGCTCGCGCCCTCGACGGTACCATCGAGGACAGCGAGTTTGTGCACGACGACATCTTTAATGTCGACATTCCCACCACGTGTCACGGTGTGCCGGACGGCATCCTGGTGCCGCGCCAGTACTGGCAGAGCACTGCGCGCTACGACGAGGCCGCGCACAACCTGGCGGTGATGTTCGAGGAGAACTTCGAGAAGAAGTACTCGCACCTGCCCGAGTCCGTCAAAGCCGCCGGCCCGCACGCCCAGGTGCCCGCCGAGGCCCGTCATCGCGGCCGCGGCCTGCTGGGACTCCGCCACTAGCGTCGCCTCAGACCCAAAACCACCACAAAGGGGACAGGCACCTTTGTGGTGGTTTTGCTTGGGCGGATGACTCAGGTTACAATACGCCTGACATATCGCCCCCTTCTCCGGATGGGGGCAGCGTAAGCGCTCTTGTGGCGGCACCGTAGGACTTTGAAGGTGGCCGCTGTGAGGGCGCTTTTTGTTTAGGCGCCCGGGCTCGGGCGCACGCTATGAAGGGAGAGCATATGAAGAGTTTTGTTGCCGAGGATTCGTTTTGGGAGCTGTTTCCGCAGGCGGCGGTCGGCGTCGTGGTCGTAAAGGGCATGAAGCCCGCGGCGCAGATTCCCCGGGAGGACGTGGATGCGATCGCCGCGCTGCTCGACCGCGCCAATATCGATGCGGAGCGTCACCTGACGAGCGATACCATCAGCGAAAACGCGCCGGTCAAGGCATGGCGCGAGGCGTATCGCCTGTTCAAGACCAAGAAGGGCGCGCGTTGCTCAGTTGAGAACCTGCTCAAGCGCGTGCTCAAAGGCAAGCCGGTCGGCCACATTACGCCGGCGGTGGATATCTACAACACGATTTCGTTGACTTATGCGTTGCCCGTTGGCGGCGAAGATTTGCATGCTATTGAGGGCAATCTGCGCCTGGCGGTGACCGACGGCGGCGACGCGTTCTTGCCACTTGGCGAGGAGGCAGATGATCCGACGCTGCCCGGTGAGCTTGCCTATATCGATGATGCGGGCGCCGTGTGCCGTTGCTGGAACTGGCGCGATGGCGTTCGCACGGCGCTGTCCGACGATTCGGCCGACGCATTTCTGGCGATTGAGTGCGTGGAGTCCGAGCGGATGGGGGATTGCCAGGCTGCGATCGATCGCTTGGCCGAGCTGCTCGAGCGCTATCTGGGAGCGACGGTCGTCGTTAAGACCCTAGTGACCCGCGACAATCCCTGCGTGGAGCTGTAGCGGCGCCTAGAACCTATTGATGCCCCAAACCACCACAAAGGTGCCTGTCCCCTTTGTGGTGGTTTTTATGTTGATGGGTTAACAAATGGGATGTTTGGGTATGGGTGTTGCCTTCTGCGTCTAAGATGTTTACCCGTTAGCATCATGTAAGCGAAAGGCGGTCGTCACCATGCAGTGGAACGACGAGACACGTTTTGAGGACTTTGTCGGACTGATCAGCGGCCTCTACAAGGAGATTCAGCGCATCAAGACGTCCGAAGGTGCAAGGCTGGGCCTCAAAGGCTCCGACGTCATGTGCCTGTACTATCTTGAGCGCAGCAAGGACGGCCTGACCGGCGCCGACCTCGCCCGCATGGCCGGCGTTACCCGTGCCGCCGTTTCGCGCACGCTGGCACATCTGGAGGAGGGCGGCTACGTCGAGGTCGACGACTCGGGTGATGCGGCCGTCAAGTACCGTGCCCCGGTGCGCCTGACTGCCCTGGGCGGCGAGAGCATGAGCGAGGCCGATCGCATCATTCGCGAAGTGCTCGACACCACCGGTAAGGCCATGGGCGTGGAGCAGCGCGAGCAGATGTACGCGTCGCTGCGTACGATTCTCAACACCTTGCGCGAGATCTAAGGCCGCCAAGGCATTTGATTCCAATTAACAACTGCATAGTCCCGTTTGAGCGCGTCTACCGTGCCGGGGCATTGCTGTCAAAATTCCCTGCGCGAGATCTGCGCAAGAAAGGATTCGCTATGTCCATTCGTATTATTACCGATTCCGCGAGCGATATGACGCCGGCTGAGCACCCCGCGCTGCGTGTTCTGCCGCTGTCCGTCACCTTTGGCACCGACGTGTACATGGATGGTGTCGACATCGATCACCAGCGCTTTTACGAGATGCTCGTGGAGCGCGACGAGCTGCCGAAGACCGGCCAGGTCAACCCGTACGCGTTTTCGCAGGCGATTGCCGAGGCACGTGAGGCCGGCGACGAGGCCGTGATTATTACCGTGGGCGCCAAGCTTTCGGGCACCAATCAGAGTGCTCGTACCGCACTTGCCGAGGCGCCGGGCGGCGACGTGTTCGTCGTGGACAGCAATAACGTGACCTTGGGCGAGCGCGTGCTGGTCGAGTATGCGCTGCGCCTGGTGGATGATGGCCGTAGTGCGGCCCAGATCGCGGCGGCGGTCGAGGCCGTGCGCGACCGTGTGGTGGTTATCGGCCTGCTCGAGACGCTGGAGTACCTGGTGCGCGGAGGCCGTCTGTCTGCCGCGGCCGGCGCCGTGGGTACGCTGCTCAACGTGAAGCCGGTCGTGGCCGCCGAGGACGGCCTGATCGTGCAGCTGGGCAAGGCGCGCGGTTCCAAGAACGGTCGAAACCTGTTGAACCAGAAGGTTGAGCAGGCGGGCGGCGTCGACTTCTCCATGCCGCTGGCGCTCGGCTATACGGGCCTATCGGACGCGGTGCTCAAGAAGTACATCGAGGACAGCGCGGCGCTGTGGGCCGGCCATGCCGAAAGCGAGCTTCCCATCCATACCATCGGCGCCACCATCGGCACCCACGTGGGTCCCGGCGCCGTAGCCGTAGCCTTCTTCCGCCCCGCCAACTAACCGACCTGCCATATACCACCACAAAGGGGGCAGGCACCTTTGTGGTGGTTTATGCTGGTTTCGGTTGAAAGGAGCATGCGATGGGATCTGAGGGCTTTTTTGAACGGGTGTACGAGGTAGTCGAGCAGATCCCTGAGGGGATGGTCGCCACGTATGGTCAGGTGGCGCTGCTTGCCGGTCGTCCACGAAGTGCGCGGTACGTGGGGTATGCCCTGCATAGCAATCCGCGCCCCGGCGAGATTCCCTGTCACCGCGTGGTGTTTGCCGATGGCCGCATTTGCGAGGGCTTTGCGTTTGGCGGCCCCGATGCTCAGCGCGAACTATTGCTGGGGGAGGGCGTGACGTTTACCGATCCCATGCACGTCGACTTGGCCGCCTGTCGCTGGCCAGCAGGGCTCTAGCGGCTCCGCCATGGCCAAAACCACCACAAAGGTGCCTGTCCCCTTTGTGGTGGTTTTCCGTTTCAGGTTTACCGTGGCTAACTTATGGAGAAGTTATGGCGGCGCATATTGACGCTAGAAAGTAAACCACGGTGAACTATATTGGTTTCAGCAACGGAGCAGGCAATAGGCGATGAAAAAGCCTGCCCTGTTGAGTTTGATTCGCATCCCTCCCCTCTGTGCGATTCAACGGTGTACTTCGGGAACAGGCCCGCTGGCAACTAACTGCCAGCGGGCCTGTTCCTGTTTTGGGGAGAAATCTAATCTCACCGTCTATGTTGCGCGAAAGCGCTTTGCCTAGTACACCATGCCCATGGCGTCCTGAACCTCGGCCAGGGTCTGCTCGGCAATTTCGTTGGCGCGACGATTGCCCTCGTGCAGCACGTCCTTGACGTAATCCAGGTCGTTCTCGTAGCGCTGGCGACGCTCGCGGATTGGGGCGAAGTACTCGTTGACGGCCTCGGTCACGTACTTCTTGAGCTGGCCGGAGCCGCCCATGCCAATCTCCTCGGCAATCTCGACCTCGGAGCGGCCGGTGCAGATGGCGGCCGTGGAAAGCAGGCCGGACACGCCGGGGCGGTTCTCGGGATCGAACGTAATCATGCGCTCGGAGTCGGTCTGGCTCTTCTTGATGCGCTTGGCCGTCTCCTCGGCGGTCATCGAAATGTTGATGGCGTTGCCGTAGCTCTTGCTCATCTTGCGACCGTCAAGGCCGGGCAGCAGCGGGGTCTCGGACAGCAGCGCTTCGACCTCGGGAAATACCTTGCCGTAGCGGTTGTTAAAGCGGCGTGCGATGGTGCGGGTGAGCTCGATGTGCGGCAGCTGGTCGCGACCGACGGGCACGACGTTGCCCTTGCAGAACAGGATGTCGCAGGCCTGGTGCACCGGGTAGGTGAGCAGAAGGCCGGTGAGCTCGTGGCCCGAGGCCTCCATCTCGGCCTTGACCGTAGGGTTGCGCGCCAGTTCGGCCTCGGAGACCAGCGACAGGAACGGGAGCATGAGCTGGTTGGCGGCGGGCACGGCGGAGTGCGCGTAGATCATGGTCTTGTCGGGGTCGATACCGCAGGCAAGGTAGTCCATGACCATGTTGTACACGTTGTCCTGGATGTGCTCGGTGGTGTCGCGGTCGGTAATGACCTGGTAGTCGGCGATGAGCACGTTGGTCTTGGCGCCCATGTTCTGCAGCTCCACGCGGCCCTTGAGGGTGCCAAAATAGTGGCCCAGGTGCAGGCGGCCGGTGGGGCGGTCGCCGGTAAGCATGGTGAACTTCTCGGGCGTCTTGGCCAGGCCCTCGCGAATGGCGTTGCTCTTTTGCAGCGCGACTTCGTAGCTGTTCTCGTTTGGCATGATTGCTCCTAACGTATGCGTATTGGTCAAGATGATAACGCGTTTATTGAAAGGGGTGGGGCGTAAGCTGTCTCTT